>DASYRO010000169.1:0-4975 GCA_036004385.1 Candidatus Acidiferrales bacterium | reverse complement strand
GGCGAATCCGATGTGTCAGAGTGACTCGGTGTTTCCAAGCCCTTCGCCAATCCAAAGTCGAGCACCTTGACGCGACCTTCAGGCGTCACTTTGACGTTGGCGGGCTTCAAATCACGATGGATGATTCCTTTTTCATGAGCGGCCTCCAACGCCTGTGTAATTTGCATGCTCAGCCGCAGAGCCTCCTCCACCGGCGATGGTCCGGAAAGCGTTGCCCCGGGCACAAGCTCCATGACCAGGTAGTGGAAACCGTTCGACTCCTCAATACCGTAAATTGCCGCGATATTGGGATGGTTCAACGACGCAAGCAGGCGAGCTTCGCGCTCAAAGCGGGCCAACCGCTCAGTATCTTGCGCGAAGGCATGGGGTAAGACCTTGATAGCAACATCGCGCCCGAGCTTGGTGTCAAGGGCCCGATAAACTTCTCCCATGCCGCCTTCGCCCAGTTTTTCGGTAATGCGATAGTGTTGGAACGATTGCCCGATCATGGCCCTGAATATGACTCGAAGAAGCTATCTTAGGTAACCGCGAAGCAGAAGTAAAGCTGCTAAGCCAGCGCGAGGCGAGGTGTCAGGTTCTCTCTCTGGACTCGAATCGTTTGAGAGCAAACATTGGCTCAATTTCGCGCTTGAAAAGTATCATTTCGCTGATCCACCGGCCCAGTGCGGGTCCAAATTTGAAGCCATGCCCGGAGCCGCCGCCGGCCAGCCAGACGTTTTGCGCCTGAGGATGGCGGTCCACGATGGGGTGTGAGTCCGGCGTCTGCTCATACTGGCAGACGCGTGATTCCACGAGCGGTGCACCACGCAGGCCCGGAAACCGGAACTCGATGTACTCGCGTGCGGCCTGCAACGCCGCGGGGTCCGGCGTACGATCGCCGGTGGTGGGATCAAACGACGGGCCGCGGCGGTCATTGGCGATTTTGAAACCGCGCGAACCGTCGCCGGGAATGCCGTACCACGCGCGCGTGCCGTAGTCGAGCCACACAGCAAGCGAGTCGTGGTTGAAGCGGGAATCACCCGGCGGAGCGCCAAAGAAAAATACATCCTGCCGCGTGGCTTTGATGCGCTCGCCGATGATGTCAGGAAAAAGTTTTCCGAGCCACGGCCCGCAGGCGAAAACATACTGGTCGGCCTGGAGCTTCGTGCCGTCGGAAAGCTGAATGGCTCGCATGGCCCCGCGGTCAATCGCGCCCGGCTCCACGAGCGCCTGCCAGTACTCGCCGCCTTCGACCTGCAGAGCGTCGCGCACCGCTTCGCAGGCGCGCCGCGCAAGCACGTAGCCCGCATTCGTTTCCAGCAGCGCCCAGCGGACGCCTTCGAAATTAATCTGCGGATAACGCCGTGCGGCCTCCGCCGGGGTGAGTTCCTCGAAGGGAAGCCCGGCCGCGCGCATGTGGGCCGTGGCAGCGCGCTCGAGAGAATCATTTTCATCGGCCATCCACAGCACGCCGGTCGGATGGAAAAGCTTCAGGCCCCACTGCTTTTCATTTTCTTTCCAGAGCGGAAGTGATTCGGCGACGAGGTCGGTGTAGATACGGTCTTTATACGTGGCGCGGAAGATGCGCGTTTCGCCGCCGGAGCTCGCGCGACCGTTGCCCGGGCCCCATGCGTCCACCAGCGTCACGCGCGCGCCCTGCCGGGCGAGATGCAGGGCCGTCCAACCGCCAAAGGCGCCCGCGCCTACAACAGCGACATGAAGTTTAGACATGGAACCGGATTTCGTTTTTCGGTTTTCGATTCTTACCTTGTGTCGACGCCGGGGGCGATAGCAACCTGCATCTTCACGGTCTGCGAATATTTTCCGTAGGCCAGTGTGACTGTGTACTCGCCTGGCCGGACGTGTTTCTGGCCTTCGCCACCGTAGTCGTTGAGTACGTCCTTCGTCGGTTTCATGTCCCAAGCCACGCGGTTCAAGCCCGGCGTGCCGGCAATCTTGAACTTCGCAACAGTGGCGCCGGTGGCATCTGTAATTTTGAGCTTCACTTCCTCGCCGGTGAATTCCTTCACGAAGAAACTGATGAGCGCGCCTTCGGTAGGATTGTCGCCGCGGAAATGGCCTTTGCCGTCCCAATCCACAAAGCCGGGCATCATGTGCATGCCGATAGCCGGGCGGATGGGAAAGAGAAATGCAGGCTTCTCGCGGACTTCCGGCGTGAGTTGCTGGAGCGGCCGAATGTCGTCCACGACGAACAGGCTCCGGCCGTGTGTGGCGATCAGCAAGTCGTCTTCGCGAGGATGCACGGCGATGTCGTCCACGGCGACCGTGGGCAACTCGCCGAATTTGATCCAGTTCGCGCCGCGGTCCGCACTGACGAACAACCCGAACTCCGTGCCCGCGTACAGCAACTTTGGGTTCTTGGGATCTTCACGGATGACTTTCACCGGTCCGTCGGTGGGCAGATTCGCCGCGATGCTCTGCCACGTCTTGCCGGCGTCCGTGGTGCGATAGAGGAGCGGAGCAAAATTTCCGGAGCGGTGCGCGTCCACGGCGAGATAGGCGACGCCGGCATCCTGATAGCCTGCCTCGACGCGCATAATCCACTGGCCCTTCGCGGCCGCGGGTAGGTTGGAGGAAAGATCGGTCCACGATTGCCCGTCATTATCCGTGAGCCACAGCTTGCCATCGTCCGTGCCGGCCCAGAGCATTCCCGCCTTCACCGGCGATTCCGCCAACGTGTACACCACGCCGTAATTTTCTGCGCCGCTGCCGACCGTGGCAATTTTGTTGGGATCCTGCGTGGAGAGATCGGGGCTGATCAACTGCCAGTGCTCGCCGTGCTCCGTCATGCGGAAGACGCGGTTTCCGCCCAGATACATGGCGCCCTTCGCGTGACGGCTGCCGACGAGCGGAGCATTCCAATGAAAGCGGATGCGCGGCTGGCCCTCCGCTGGCTCGGGACGCAAAATCTTCACCTGGCCGTTGCGCATGTTCATGCGGTGCACGAAACCTTCCTGCGATTCGGTATAGACGATTTCCGAGTCGTCAGCATCGAACACACACGAAAATCCATCGCCGCCGCCGATGTCGATCCAGTCGGAATTGACAATGCCATCCTTCGTGCGCGTACGGCTGGGACCGACCCAGTTCAAGTTGTCCTGCAAGCCGCCGCAGATGCGGTACGGCGTGCTCATGTCGTAATTGAGGCGGTAGAATTCGCCCGCCGCGAAATTTGTCAAGTGGTCCCAATTCTTTCCGCCTTCGAAGCTTTGATACAGGCCGCCGTCGTTGCCGAGCAGCACGCGCTTCGGATTGCGCCAGTCAATGGCCATGGCGTGATTATCCGGGTGTACTTTTTCGAAGAGGTCTTCGCGAAACGATTTGCCGCCGTCGTCGGAAACATGCAGCGCAAAACCCAGTACGTAAACACGCTGGTCGTTCTCCGGGTCCACGCGAACCTGGCTGAAGTAGAAGGGGCGCGGATTGATGGCGCTGACACGAGTCCAGGTCTCGCCGGCGTCCTCCGAGCGGAACACGCCGCCGCGCTTGCTGCGGATGTCGTCCAGCGCGCTGGTGCCGCCTTCTTCGCTCTGCACAATGGCGTAAACGATTTTAGGATTTTTGCGGAAGATGCTCAGCCCGATGCGCCCAGTGCTGCCGGGCAAACCATTGCTCAGTTTCTTCCAGGTTTCTCCGCCGTCGGTGCTCTTGAAGATGCCGCCGAGGTCTTTGCCATCGGTGACGGCCGTGCCGGATTGGAACGACCACGGCGTGCGCTGCCGGCCATAGAGCACGGCGTAGAGGACCTTCGGGTCGGATGGGTCGAGCGCGACGTCGCCGCAGCCGACACGGTTATCATACGGCGGCTGCGCGCCGAGCACACGCTTCCACGTCGTACCGCCATCGCTCGTCTTGTAGAGACCGCGTTCGCCACCGGAATTCCACAAATCGCCCGTGGCCGCCACCCACGCCGTCTTCGGGTCCGTCGGATGCACGACAATGCGCGCAATTGAGCGGCTGGTCTTCAGTCCGACGTTCGTCCATGTGTCTCCGCCATCAGTTGAACGATAGACTCCATTGCCCCAACTCGAGCTATTGCGGTCGTTCGCTTCGCCGGTGCCGACCCACACAACTTTCGAATCGGAGGGCGCTACGGCCACGGCTCCAATCGCGGCTACGGCTTCCTTCTCGAAAATTCCGTCGAAGGTGATCCCGTTGTTTGTCGTCTTCATCACACCGCCGGTGCCCAGCGCGACGTAGAAAGTCGTTGCATCGTTCGGATCCAACGCGATGTCAGAGACGCGGCCACCCATCACGGCGGGGCCGATGCTCCGCGCCTTCAGATTTTTAAGCAGCACGGGATTGAGAACAGCCTCGGCCGAAGCGGCCGGCGCCGACGCGGCCGTTGTCGCCGGTGGAGCTTCTTTTGCTTTCGGCTTAGCTTTCTGGCCAAGTGAAGGCGATGCCGCGAGGACAATGAGGATAACTATTGCGAGGATTTTTTTGAGCATGGGCTCCTCTTCATTGATGAAATGCAGGCAGGCGGGCATCTTAGGCTGTGCGGCAAGTGAAGTCAACGCAGGCGAGTCACCGGCAGGATTAATACTGCGCGTTCGTGGTGTCTAGCGCCCCGAACCACCTATTCGATTTTCGGTTCTAGCGCACGGCGGCATTCACCGGTACATTGACGTGGGTCAGCCAGCCGTGGCGGTCGGGCTTTTCTCCGAGCGCCAGCGCGAAGAATTCGTCCTGAAGTTTCTTGGTGATGGGCCCGCGCGAGCCATTGCCGATAGGCTGCCGGTCAATCGAGCGCACGGGCGAGATTTCCGTGGCCGTCCCGACGAGCATGACCTCTTCCGCGATGTACAGCAGTTCGCGTGGGAGCATTTTTTCCTCGCACGGAATGCCGAGGTCATTGCAAAGCGTGGTGACGGCGCTACGCGTAATTCCAGGGAGCACGCTATTCACCAACGGCGGCGTCAGCACCGTGCCTTCATAAACCACGAATACGTTTTCGCCCGAACCTTCGCTGACG
>DASYRO010000168.1:0-5655 GCA_036004385.1 Candidatus Acidiferrales bacterium | reverse complement strand
CCGCGGCCATGCGCTGGCGAATGGCGTCGGCGATGGCCTGCTGTGCATTCGGCTGTTGCCCGCGCGCAGGGGGCTGGCCGGGACGCTGCCCGGGCGCGGGCTGTCCCTGAGTGGGCCGCGCCCCGGGCAGACTCTGAGCGTTTTGCTGGGGTGGGATTTTTTGTTCGGGCGAATTGGGAGCAACGCCCGGTTCAGTCTTTCCATTCTCCGCGGTTGACGGCGCCGCGCTCGCCTCCGGTTTATGCTCGGCAGGTTTCTCGGCGGTGGCGGTCGCCAGCGACACAACGCGCAGAACCACGTCCGCTTCGTTGCGCGCGTCGGCCTTGAACTCAGTTTCCACGCTGGCTGCTTCGAAGCCGAGCTGTTGCGCCTCGATGCGGTAACGTCCCGCGGGCAAGCCGGGCATATCAAATTTGCCGTTTTCGTCAGTCCAGCTTACCCAGCCCTGACCACTGGGCACGTGGGTAATCCGCAGCGTCGCGCCGGGCACGGGGATTTTTTCGGCTGTGCGCACGGTGCCTGCAACGCGGACCTTCACTGCCGCAGCAGGTTCCTGCTCGACCGCGCGTCGTTCGGCCGCTGCGAGGCATGTGGCCGGCAACAGAATGGCCGCGCTAAGAATTGCAAACAAAAATCGCTTTCTCACACAATCCACCCTTCTGATTGAGAAGCCGTCACTTGTCCCCTTTTAACTGCTTCTATAGACGTATTGTCGGTGGCAAGGTTTCAGCCCTCTCAACTTATTCCCCATGGGAAGGGTGCTGCTCGCGGGCCCGGTCTCGCCGTTCACCTGCCGTCGCTCGTTTCGCGTTTCGATGACATGCGGAAAATTCTTCCGAATTGTGATATGTTCCGCGGCGCAATTCTCCCCATGGGCCCCTTCAACATCAGTGCCGCACCACTGATTGGAGGCGCGAGCGCTGTGTTTGCCACCGGCGCCGTCGCCTGGGGTGCGATTGCGTCGCGTTCGCAGCTTTTCGGGCACACCATCCGCCACACCGGCGACTCGCGCACGATCGCGCTCACCTTCGACGACGGTCCAAACCCCGCTCTCACACCCAACTTGCTTCGCGTTCTGGAAGTAAACCACGTGCACGCCACCTTTTTCCTCATCGGTAGTTTTGTGAAGAAGTGCCCGGGCGTCGCTCAGGAAATCGCCGCGTGCGGACACACCATCGGCAATCACACACATACGCACCGCCCGCTTTTCTGGATCAGCCGCGGCCAGGCGGCCGACGAAATCGCGCGTTGCCAGGACGCTATCGAAGAGACTTGCGGGCGGCGGCCAATGTGGATGCGTCCGCCATTCGGAATTCGCGGTCCACACATTTCTTCGGTTGTTCGTCAAGCCGGTCTGAAGGGCGTGGTCATGTGGTCCCGCTCCGCGCGCGACTGGAAGCCGCGTTCGGTTGCAGACACCGTGCAGCGCCTGAGCCATGTCCGCGGCGGCGAAATTGTGCTGCTCCATGACGGCGACTGCCGTCGCTTCCCTGGCGACCGCCATCTCACACTCGCCGGCCTCGATTACTGGCTGCCGATGTGGAAGAGCGCCGGACTTGAGTTCGTCACCCTCGACGACATCGCCCGCCACGAAACACCTGACACCTGACACGTGCTCGCGCTTCTCTGCTAAGATTATTCCGTCATGGACGAACGCAATTTTTACGATGAGCGGGAAGTCACCAAGACCATCACGCTGATGTGTCCGAGCTGCAAGCGCGAAAGCGAATATCCCATACGCTGGAAGCAGCGCACCAAAAAATCTGCCTTGCCCCGCGGCGCGGGCGAGGAAGACAAAAAACATTTTGCCGCGGCGCGCTCCTACATGGTGCGCGTGGACGACCTGGTGGCCTGCCGCAAGTGCCGTAAGCGCATCGAAATCACCGGCCAGTCCGTGGTCCTCACTGACGGCGCTCCCGCCGGCGGCCCCGACTTCGACCCCGAAAACTTCGGCAACCGCTGAATCGCGTCATACTGAGGAGACTGCTTGCCGCCGCGCGTCTCATTCCCTGAGGCTTTCCGTTTCTGGCTCAAGCTGGGCTTCATCAACTTCGGCGGCCCTGCCGGACAGATCGCCATCATGCACCGCGAGCTGGTCGAGCGGAAAAAGTGGATCGGCGAAGAGCAATTTCTCCGCGCGCTGAATTTCTGCATGTTTTTGCCCGGCCCGGAAGCGCAGCAACTCGCCATCTACGTCGGCTCGCGGCTGAACGGCACGCCCGGCGGCATCGCGGCCGGCGCATTGTTCGTCACCCCTTCAATTTTTGTCATGCTGCTCTTGAGCTGGCTGGCCGTCACCCGCGGAGATCTCCCCGTCATTCGCGGACTCTTTTACGGCATTCAGTGCGTGGTCATCGCCATTGTGGCGGAAGCGGTGCTGCGCATCGGCCGCCGCGCGCTGCATCATCGCGCGCTGCTGGCATTTCCCGCCGGCGCATTTGTGGCACTGTATGTTTTCAAAATTCATTTTCCCTGGGTCGTACTGGCCGCCGGACTGGCTGGATTTCTGCTGGAGCGCCGCTGGCCGGAGATCTTCCGCCCGCGACGTCACGCCGCATCCGCGGAGGAGCTGCTGCCCGGTGAAATTTCTCCGGAAGCGCCCGCGGCCTACCCGCCGTTTTCCCGGGCGGTGAAAATCGCCGCGCTGTTTCTCGTATTGTGGGGTGTGCCGTTTGCCGCGCTGTACGTTTGGCGCGGCGGTGCGGACACCCTGGTATCCATCTGGCTATTCTTCACCAAGGCCGCGTTCGTCACGTTCGGTGGCGCGTACGCTGTGCTCAGCTATATTGCCGACGTTGCCGTCAACCATTTTCACTGGCTTAACGCCCATCAGATGGTGGAAGGCCTGGGCCTTGCGGAGACCACGCCGGGCCCGCTCATTATGGTCACGCAATACGTCGGCTTTTTAGGCGCGTGGAATTTTCACGGCGCGCACGGCCCGCTGGCCAATGCCATCCTCGGCGCGCTGATTACGACTTACGTTACGTTTCTGCCGTGCTTCTTTTTTATTTTTGTAGGCTCGCCCTATATCGAGGCGCTTGCTTCCAACCGCCGCCTGCAAGCCGCGCTCGCCGGCATTACAGCCGCCATCGTCGGCGTAATCCTGAATCTCGCCGTGTTCTTTGCCGGAAAAGTATTTTTTGCTACGGGCTCTCTCGACTACTTCGCCGTCATGCTTGCAGCAGTCTCGTTTATTCTATTGCTGCGCTTCAAAGTTCCCATGTACGTGCTTGTCCCCGCCGCGGCCCTCGCCGGCCTCGCCTGGAAAACGTTTATGTAACTGGTATTCCGCGACTTTTTTACTCCCCGGTGGGTTCAATATTCAGGCTGGTTTGCCGCCCGCTGCGGGGGTATGCTCATAGCATCCCGCGGCTGGCCGGGGGCATCGCAGAGAAGGACAAGAGCCGGAAATTTCCATTCGGAGGACTGGGATGCGCAAATTAAGCGGGTTGATCACCCTTCTTTTTGTGATCTCAACGCTCGCGGCCGCGCAGCAGCCACCGCCGCAAAATCCCCCGCCACCGCAAAATCCTCCCGCAGCCGAACCGCAGAAGGCCGCGCCGCCTGATGATGACGTCGCGCGTCCCGAGCTGAAAAAGCGCGCTGACCGAATTGTTCTTCCGGCGGGCACGCAGCTTCCCATGGTCGTGCACAATTCCGTGACCACACGCAGCGCCAAGGCCGGCGATCCGGTTTATTTGGAGACAATTTTCCCCATCACGCAGGACAACCGCATCATCATTCCCGCCGGCTCCTACGTGCACGGAGAAGTGATGCAAGCCAAGCGCGCCGGCAAAGTGAAGGGCCGCGCGGAAATTTTGATTCGCCTGAATTTGCTGATTCTTCCCAACGGCTACACGGTGAATTTCAACGCCATTCCCACCGGCGCGGGCACGGGCGGCAACGAGGAAGTGCAAGGCGAGGGCAAAATCAAGGGCGACACGGATAAGGCTTCGGACGTCGGCACCGTTCTGCGCACGACGACCATGGGCGCCGGAGTCGGCGCAGGAGTCGGCGCGCTGGCCGGCAGCGCGGGCCGTGGAGCCGGAATCGGTACCCTGGCTGGCGCGGCCGGAGGTCTGATGGCCGTTTTTCTCACACGCGGGCCGGATGCGGAACTTCCCCGCGGCTCGACCGTGGACGCGGTGCTCGATCGCCCGCTTTATCTCGACTCGTCACAAATCAACTTCACCGACCCGGGCCACGCGTCCGCGCTTTCCGGCCCGGCGAACCGCCAACCCATACGCATCAATCGCTTTCCTTACTAGCCGACGCGCGATGTCATTCCGAGTCCCGACATTTTTTGTCGGGGCGAGGAATCTGCATTTTCTTCCTTCCAACAAAAGCAGATCCCTCGCTTCGCTCGGGATGACAACGTACAAGTTTGTTTGAGGTGCGGTAGGAACGAACGATTGCCCTAGCCCCTGACTCCTATTTCATGCTCTGCAAATCGCATGGGACTGAACGCCTCCACCGCAACTGACAGCGGCTGTTCGGTAACCCATTTGCGCAGCAAGCGTGCGGTAATTGGCGCGAGGAGAATTCCATTGCGGTAATGGCCGGTAGCTATCAAGAGGCCATCCATGTCCGTCGGGCCCAACGAGGGCAGGTGATCCGGCGTGTCCGGCCGCAGCCCGGACCACGTCTCCACGACGCCGGCCTGCGCGAGTTCCGGCGCAATTTCCAGCGCGGCGGCGAAAATCTGTTGCATTCCAGCCGGGGTGACACGCTTTTCGAAGCCGGCGTGTTCGCTGGTGGTGCCGGCCAGGATTCGCCCATTGGCTTGCGGCACGAGGTAGCCTCGTTCGGAGCGCACAACTCTGCCCAGATTCATCCCGCTCGGCGGCGCGGCCAGCGCGATCATCTGCCCGCGCACGGGACGCGTCGGCGCATATTTCTCGATGCCCGGAATTTTCCCAGAGAAGCAGCCCGCGGCGACAATGACTTTGCCCGCGGAAATTTTCTCTTCGCCGGCCATCACGCCGATGCAGCGATTAGTTTCCGTAGCCAGTGACGTCGCGCCCTGCGGCCGCGTGAGAATTTCCGCGCCTTCTTTTTTCGCCGCGAGCAGCACCGCTTCGGTCAACGCGCGCGGGTCCACGCTGCCGTCATCGGAGAGCCACGCCGCCGCGCGAACCGCCGGATTCAGCGCCGGCTCCAGCCGCCGCGCTTCTTCGACGCGGATGGCTTCCGCCGCGCATCCCAGGCCGTGATGCACGGCGAGAATGGTGCTCAATTCGCGCTCAGCATTCTCCGCGAAAAAAACCATCAACGCGCCGTCGCGGCGGTAGCCGGTTTTCCGTCCGGAGACTGCCTCAACCCCCGCGATGTATTCGCCGTATATTTCCAGGCTGGCCTTGGCGAGCGGCACCAGCGGAATCGCATCCGGCGACTCCGGCGCGCCGCACAGCATGCCCGCGGCCGCCCACGACGCTTCCATGCCCGGCTGCTGCCGGTCCAGGATGGCCACGCGCAATTTTTGTTTTGCCAGCTCGATGGCAATCGAGCCGCCGATGATTCCGCCGCCGACGATGAGCACGTCGTACGAATTCATGCTAGGAGTTTACCAATAATTGAAGCGGTGAGCTTCGGGTGGTGAAGTAGTTCTGTCAGTGAAGCACAATTGCGGATGCGAAATCTACCTATCAACGCGTT
>DASYRO010000167.1:0-4178 GCA_036004385.1 Candidatus Acidiferrales bacterium | reverse complement strand
CGCTTCACGACCTCATCATCGCCTCCGGCCGCCAGGGCCCGGACACCACCGCCTACGGCCTACTGGCCGATTTCCTCAGCGCGGTTTCGTAACGCCTCGCTTCGCGCGAGGGCAGACTCCTTCGGCTGCGCTCAGGACAAGTGGAAGCCTGCCCCACAGGCCGATTCCGGCGTAAGATGGTTTTTTATCTGATGGCATTTCATTTTCGAGGTGACCCATGACTCATCGGCGCATGATGGCTTTGGTGCTTGGTCTTTTGGCTTGCGGTCTGCTCGCGTCTGCACAGGCTGCGCATTACAAACTCGCGAAAATATTTCCGCTCGGCGGCGATGGTGGCTGGGACTATCTGACCGTGGACACCGTCTCGCGCCGCATTTTCGTTTCGCGCGCGACGCGGGTGATGGTGGTGGACGCCGACTCCGGCAAACTGCTCGCCGAAATTCCGGACACGCCCGGCGTGCACGGCATCGCCATCGCCGACGAGCTTGGCCGCGGATTTATCAGCGCCGGCCGCGCCAATAGCGTCACGATTTTTGATTTGAAGACCCTGGCCGTCATCAGCAAGGTCGCCACCGGGCAGAATCCCGACGCGATTCTCTACGAGCCGACCACCAAGCGCGTCTTCACCTTCAACGGCCGCAGCAGCGACGCGACAGTCAACAACGCGGCCACCGGCGAAATTGCCGGCACGATTCCGCTGGGCGGCAAGCCGGAGTTTTCCGTGCACGACGGCAAGGGCACGATTTACGTCAATATCGAAGACAAAGCGGAACTCGTCGCGCTCGATGCGCAATCGATGAAAGAAAAATCGCGCTGGTCGCTCGCGCCGTGCTCGGATCCCTCCGGCCTGGCCATTGACCGCAAGAAGCACCGTGTCTTTTCCGCGTGCGCCAACAAGCTGATGGCGGTGAGCGACGTCGCCGCGGGCAAAGTAATCGCCACGGTGCCTATCGGCGCGGGCACCGACGGCGCGGGCTTCGATCCCGACGCGGGCCTGGCCTTCAGTTCCAATGGCGGCGACGGCACGCTGACCATCGTGCGCGAAATTTCTCCCGGAAAATTCGGCGTCGCGGAAACCGTGGACACACAGCGCAGCGCGCGCACCATGACCATTGATCCCAAAACGCATGCCGTCCTGCTGCCTGCGGCGAAGTTCGGCCCGCCGCCCGCGCCGACCGCGGAAAATCCGCGCCCGCGCCCCATCGCCGAGCCCGGCTCGTTCGTCCTCCTCGTAGTTTCAAAGTGAACGTAGCGCGGGCGTCTCGCCGGCTCTTTCCTTGAGGGGCAGGCTTTCGAGTCTGCCCGCCCTCGCGCGCCACGCTCGTGCTTTTGTTGTGATCCCGAGTCCCGACGCTTTTTGCCGGGACGAGGGATCTGCTTTGTCTTTGCTTTTAATAAATCTGTGTAATCTGCGTAATCTGCGGATAAACTTTCCCCGATGTCCGATGCCGAATACTCCGCCGTTTTCGCCGAGTTCTACGACCACACTCCGCTGTATCAGACGCGCGCAGACATCGCCTTTTACGTGGACGAGGCCCGCGCCGCCGGCAGCGTCCTCGAATTGGGTTGCGGCAGCGGACGCATCTTGATTCCCATCGCCGCGGCGGGCGTGCCCGTCACTGGCCTCGACCTCAGCGAAGCCATGCTGGCGCGCTGCCGCGAAAAACTTGCCGCGCAGCCTCCCGAAGTCCGCGCGCGCGTTCGCCTGGTTCATGCCAGCATGACCCATTTTGAGCTTGCGGAAAAATTCGCGCTGATTACCACGCCGTTCCGCGCGTTCCAGCATCTGATCGCCATCGACGACCAACTTGCCTGCCTGCGCTGCGCGCACTGGCATCTCGCGCCCGGCGGGCGTCTCGTCCTGGACATGTTTCAAGTGAATCCGTCCGCGCTGACGGGTGACTCCGAATGGCTGCGCGAGCGCGAAGACACCCCGGAAACAAAACTCCCCGACGGTCGCACCTTCCGCCGCTCCGCGCGCATCACCGCGTTCCATCGCGCCGAGCAGGTCAACGAAGTCGAATTCATCATCTATCTCACGCATCCCGACGGCCGCACCGAGCGCCACACGCAGACCCTTCCCTTCCGTTATTTTTTCCCCAAGGAAGTTGAGCACCTGCTGGCCCGCGCCGGATTCCGTGTCGCCACCATGTACGGCAATTTCGACCGCTCGCCGCTGGTCAACGATTCCCCGGAGATGCTCACCCTCGCGGAGAAGGTGTAAGATGCCCTCTTTGAACCAATGAGCTTCGATCTCTTGTTCTGTTGGCAGACGGACGCGCGGCTGGATACCGCCCGCTTTTGCGATTTCTTTGCGGGCACTCCCACGTTCCAGATCAATCATCTCAAGGATGGCAACATTCAGATTTGGTACGAAAATGAATGCACCGGAGTCTACTTCTCCTTCGAATCTGGAAGTGATCCTGCTGACCCCGAAGCAAATCTCATCTTACCCTCTGGTTTTTTTGATGCCGGGATTGCTTTCAATCTGAATTTCAACCGGCCCTGTTTTTTTGCGCACGAGGCAATGCCCTGGGTGGAAACCTTCGCAAACACGCTCGGTTTGTGGATCGTGGATCCTCAAGAAGACTGGGATGCCGAGCCGAGTGTTCCCAAGCACTACAACGCTGATGAATTGACGGCCTCTTGGGAACGGCACAACTCGTGGGCGGTCAATGCGTTGCACGACAAGAGCAAGTCCGTGGAAGAAATTGATTATCGATACTGTCCCCGCGAAAAATCCTTGTACTGGTGGACTTATACTCGCGGAAAGGAGAAGTTGCAGAAAAAGCTTGGTGGTTCGGTGTTTGTCCCTTCGATGAGTTTCTTCACTAAAGGAAACGATCCGAGAATTCTCACCGGAATCATTTGGAGCGACGCTCTATCTCATGTGTTTCCCGAGGCAGACATTGTTATTCATAATCGAATGGGCAGGAATTGGCGAGGCGAACGCGTTACCAAGAAAATCCAAGTCCTTTCGTCAGAAGAATTGCTCCCCAAGGTCGAGCATCTCCTCGCTCCTTGCGAAAGCGCCGTTCCAGGACTTCGGTATCTGCGTCCTGAGGATACCAACGAGATTCGAAAGGTATTTGAGGGATGCAAGGGTGCATCGTTCGAAGAATACAATAGTATCGCCTCAGATGCTTTTGTCGACGTGCCTCTCGCCCAATAGAAACGAATCATTCCGAGTGCTATCCTAACGAAATGTCCGTTAATGCCATCGCGCGCCGAGGTTCTCGATGAGCGGAATTGTCGGCGTGTGGAATCTGAATGGCGCGCCCGTCGAGCGTGCTTTGCTTGAGCGGCTTGCCGCCACGCTCGCGCATCGCGGGCCGGATGTGAGAGGCGTGTGGGTGGACGGACCAGTGGGAATGGCGGCGTGTTTGCTGCGCGTGACGCCGGAATCCGCCAGGGAAGTTCAGCCGGTCGTGCAGCCCGGCGAAGCCGTGTGCGTATTCGACGGGCGGCTCGACAATCGCGACGAAATTCTCGCGGACACGCAATCTTCCGCCGCAATCACCGCCACATCGCCGGATTCCGCGCTGGTGCTGGCGGCGTATCGCCAATATGGCGAGAAATTTGTCGAGCATCTGAACGGCGATTTCGCTCTCGCCGTCTTCGATATTCGGCGACGCACGTTATTTCTCGCGCGGGATTATCTCGGCATTCGCCCGCTGTACTACGCGCGCGCCGGCGATACGTTCCTCTTCGCTTCGGAAATCAAAGCCATCCTCGCCTATCCTGATTTTCCGCGCGTGCCCAACGAAGAGGCCCTGGCCGTTTTTCTCGCGCAAGGAATTTCTCAGGACGCGAGCGGCCAAACCTTGTTTTCGGGTGTTTACAACTTGCCGCCTGCGCACGTGCTTACCGTGACGCCGGACAAAAACTTTGCTCGCCGTTACTGGTCGTTCGAAAATGTGAGCTCGCCCGCGGCGAAATCGCCGGAGGAGTATGCGGAAGGTTTTCGCTGGCATTTTGAGCGCGCCGTGCGTCGGCGCACTCGCAGCGCGTATCCGGTCGCAGTTATGGTGAGCGGCGGCCTGGATTCCTCCTCCGTCTTTTGTATGGCCGAAACGCTGCGACGCGCCACCCCGGGTGCTGTCCCTCCGATTTTCGGTGTGACGCTCACCTATCCGCAGGCTTCTCCCGCCGATGAAAGTGAGTTCATCGCGGCCATC
>DASYRO010000166.1:0-8848 GCA_036004385.1 Candidatus Acidiferrales bacterium | reverse complement strand
CATCCGCGCAGCAGTGGCGCTCAATCTCAAGGGTAAGAGCAAGCCGAAGCCCCGGCGAGCGAGCAGCAAGCGGGCCGCCTAGCTTCATCGCAGATCCCGGCCATATCTCCCCGTTTTGAGAGATGCGACTCAGCGGCCGATTTCGACGACCCCTACTTTGTTGACGCCGCTGCATGCCAAGTACAGCTTGCCCTCGGGCGTGGCTACCATGTTGCGCACCACTCCGCCGCCGGAGGGAATCGGCCAGTGCTCGAACGATTTCGTTTTCGGGTCGAAGACGACCACAGTGTTCGGCTTGGTGCCCGATTCGCTGTACCAGACCATACCGTCGCGCGTGGAGGCAATTCCGTAGGGACGCGAAGCCGGTCCGCCCGGCGACGCCCATTCTTCGACTTTGCCGCTCGCCAAATCCAGCCGCCCGAGAAAACCGCGCGCATAGTCGCTGTAGTAGATGAAGCCGTCGGGATTCGTCGCCAGCCGCCGCGGCCGCGCGCCATCCGGCAGCGCAAATTCGGTAATCTCCATGGTTTTCGGATTGATGCTGCCGAGTTTGTTGCTGTTGAATTCACAGAAGACGGGCAGACCCTTCGGCGTAACCACGATCCCGTACGGCCGCGCGTCCGCCGTGGGCACTTGCTTCAGCGTGACTTTTCCCGTGCCCGGCTCGAGCTTGCCGACAAAGTTTCCCTGTTGCACGGTGAACCAGATATTGCCCGCGGCGTCGAAGACGAGGCTGTGCGGATCGCGTGCGCGCGCGTCGGGCATGGGGTATTCGGTGACCTCGCCGGTACGCGGATTCAGCTTGCCGATGTAGGCTTTGGAGTTTGCCGTGAACCAGATGTTTCCCTCGCGGTCCGCGGCCAAACCATGCGGGCCGGAGCCTTCCGTTTTCACAGTGAACTCTTTTATCTCGCCGGTCTTCGGATCCAGCCGGCCGAGCTTATTGGCGAGCTGACCCGTGTACCACAGCGCGCCATCGGGCGCGACCTCCGGGTCATGCGGGCGCGAATTGGCCGTGGGCACGTCCCATTCGTGGATGACAACCTTCCATGCTCCCGCCGCTGCCAGCGTCAGGCTCACCGAGCAAAGTGTCGCCGCAACAAGAATTCTTCGCCACATCTCTCACCTCGCCAGGGAATTTTCCCAAACTGGAGCCTACCCAATCGCTCCTATGCGGATAAGCGCTACTCTACAACAATCCGCACGTTTTTCTGACTTTGATTATGCGAGGCGTGATCCGTTAACCGCAGCCGCTAAAAATACAACGGGCGTCCCGAACTTCGGGACGCCCGTTGCTGTATCGCGTTGTGGATGCAGACTAGAACTGGAAGCGGATGCCCACCTGCATCTGGAAGGGCTGGCTCTGGAAGTTGGGAATGTTGTTGGCGTCGTAGCACGACTTGTTCCGCAATACGGTCCCGGTTGGCGGGAGAAGCGGCGTCTCACACAGGGTCGGGTCTTTCAACTGCATGAACGTAGTCGGCGGCGTCACGAGGGCTGCGTTCGTTGCGCTGATGCCGCTGCCGAAGTTCTTGCGCGAAGACCCGTACACCACGTTGTCGAAGTTGAAGAGGTTGAAGAAGTCCACGGTGATCTCCAACCGCATTCCTTCGCGCGGCAGCCGGATGGTCTTGGCGGCGCGGAGGTCGAAGTTGTAGATGGCGCGGTCACGGAACGAGTTGCGCCCGTAGGAAATGCCCGGCGCCAGGAACGGACGGTCCGTGGGACGGTTGGCATCCACGCCATAGCGGTCTCCGTTCGGGTCGTTCGTAGTGGAGGCAACGGTAATCGAAGTCACGGTTACACCGGCGGGCAAGCCGGTGATGTTGGCGGCCGTGGGCACGGCAAAGGCCGTGATGGTTCCCGTCGTAGGACTAAACGGGCGTCCAGAGCGGAATTTACCCAGCGCGCCGATCGTAAAGTCGTACGGCAGTTCGACCACCGAGTTGAACACCACCAGGTGCCTCGCGTCGAGGTTAGAGTATGAGTAATCCGACCGCAGTTGGAAGATATTCTGGACGGCTGAATTACCCCCGGCATCCCGTTCGTTGTCGTCGTCCGACTTGTTCTTGCTGAACGTGTAGTAGGTCTGGAACTGATACCGCTTGCGGCGGTACGTCAGGCGGTATGTGAAGGCCCGATAGAGCGCTCGGGCGTTGGACTCGCGGACCTGGACCTGACCCAGCGTGGAGATGGGCCGGGCAAAGGAGGGAACGGTTACGGTTGCCGTGGAAGCATTGCTCAACGTAACCGTTACCGATGGCGTGCACGCCGTCCCAGCGAAAAGCCCGAAACACGGCCTCTGCGAGGCATCAGCCGGGAAATTAACCGTCGTGCCGCTGGGGCCAGGTCGGCTTGCCCCGAGGAAGACCACCGGTGTGGGCAGGTTCCAGTCGCGGTTGCGTTGCAGGTGCACAGTGTTGATATACGCTAGATCTACTCCCATGGTCAGGCCGCGGATCATTTCGCGCTGCACGCCGATGTTCCAGTTCCAGGAGCGCGGGCTCGAATAGTCGTCCGCCCAGGTAGTCGGCTGCGCGCCCTGGTTGGGGTCAAAGGGCAATCCCAGGCCGACGGCGATGTTCGTTAACTGTGCCGGCGTGAGCGTGGGCAAAGTGCTAAGCGTAAGCGTATCCAGGTCAATAGCCGGTCCCGCGGCGCCATTGGCCCACAGGAACTGACCGTAGACGGTACGGCAGTAGCTGGTTAATGTTAGACCTGCGGGCGAACCCGGAGGCGGCGCGGGGCACGTGGCCAGAGTCGTCGTACTGAACGGCAACTGCACGGAGAGGTCTCCGGCCGGTGTGCGGAAATTGTTGATCGGCCCGGCAAAGAGCAACAGGGGATTCGCTGCGTAGTAGAAGCCCGCGTTGCCGCGGATCACCGTCTTGCCGTCGCCCCACGGATCCCAGGCGAATCCAATGCGCGGCATGAGCTGTTTCACGTTGTCAGGAATGAATCCCGGATTCACCTTGCCGCAGCATGGGAAGGTCGTGGTGGCCACGGCGGTGGTCAGGGCGGTATTGCTGGTAGAAGGTGACGGGTTCCAATAGCCTTCCCAGCGGAAGCCCACGTTGAACGTAAACCGCGGAGTAACACGCCAGGAATCCTGGATGTACAGCGCCAGCAAATCTTGGGTCATGTTGGCCAAGCCATTGCCGACGTTGACCAGATAGGTTTGGCTGGTGTTATCAAATCGGTGCAAGGGGTCGTTCGAGCAGGTCCCAACCGGGCATTGCCCGACGGACATAATATCTAGAGCCAATTCGGCCGTGGAGGCGCTCACGTTGAAGATGCCGAACTGGTTGAATTTGAAGAACTGATCGGCATACAGGCGGTTGTAATCACCACCAATCTTGACGCTGTGTTTGCCGATGTTCCACGTCAGGCTGTCTCCGAATTGTGTGCGCCAATCAAATTCCGTCGTGGGCAGGAAGTTGCGCGCGCCTGTGGTGCCGATGACCGTGCTCATCCCGGTCAGCGCCGAGTTGGAAAGCCGTGGCCGGGTCTCCCGCGAGTACTGGCCGCGAAGCTCGTTGACTACGCGGGGCGAGAAAATCCCCGTCCAGTTTCCGGAGACGGTGAACTGGCGGTCTTTCTCGGTACCGTTGTTGGATTGTGCGCGAGTCGTTTCGGGGGTGACAAAGTCGCCGACCGAGACCGCGTTCAGGCCGGTGTTCGTGCTGTAGTGATAGCGCACGCCCACGCGATGATTCGAGGTGAGCTGCTCATCCCAGCGCCCGAAGATGGTCCAGGCGTCGTTCGTCTGGTTGAACGACGTCTGCTGGGCGTTGTAGAAATCCCACGCTTCGCTATTCCATGGATACCGGCAACCGGACGTGACGGGCGGGACAGGAGCGGTGCAAGCCGCGGAGGTCGGGTCCAGCAACTGCCGAAAGACCACCTTGCGCGGCAGATTCTGCTTCTGCTGTTCGCCGGACGCAAAGACAAAGCTCTTGTCCTTGCGAATCGCGCCGCCCACAGAGCCACCGTACTGGCGCTGTACGTCGAGAGAATCGCGGCCGAAGGGATCGACGCGCGCAAACTCTTTTTCGCGGTCAAAGTAGAAGGCGCTTCCGTGCCAGTCGTTGGTGCCGGATTTGGTCACCGCGTTCATGACCCCGGCCGTGGAGCGGCCGAATTCCGCCGAATAGCCGTAGGGCACAATCTGAAATTCGGAGATGGCTTCCTGCGGAATGGTGAAGGCGTTGCTGGCACGTTCGCCGCCGCGGATGCCGCCAAAGAACGGCTGGTTATAGTCCGCGCCGTCAATGGTGATGTTGGAGTTGACGCCGCGCGATCCGGCAAAAGAGATTTGGTTGCGCGACGGCTCAATGGTCACCGTCGGCGTCAGGGCAACGAAATCGTGGAAGCGCCGCCCGTTAATGGGCAGCTCGACGATGGAGCGCTGATTGATCAGCGCGTCGGTTTGCACGGCGGTGGTTTCGATTACCGTCGTGGCCACCACTTCCACCACCTCGGAGATCTGCCCGACTTGCAGCCGGGCGTCCACGGTCACTGCCGATCCCACGTTCACCGTGACTTCCGATTTGAATGCCTTGAATCCGCTCTGTTTCACTTCCACCGAGTACAGCCCCGGCGGCAGCAACACAATCCGGTAGCCGCCTTCGGCGTTCGTTTCTGCTTCACGCAACAACCCGGTGGCCTTACCGGTCGCGATCACCTTGGCGTTGGGAACCGTAGCGCCGGACGAGTCGTACACAGTCCCCACAATCTGTCCGGTTCCTTGCGACTGCGCGCCGGCGGTTGGCGCCAGCACGCATCCCAATACCGCCAGACATGCGACCACTCTCCAGGCATGTCTCCACCACAGCGTAAGACTCATCATTTTCCTCCTGCGATATACTCGAATTGACGTCGGTTTGCAGATTTCTCAACAATCCAGCCACACACGCGGACACCCCGCCGCTCGATCTCCGTGATCACAATCGGCCCGTGCGAGACTCTAAACGCGAGCTTGGCTGGCACCCCACCCCCAAGATGCAGCGTACTCTAAAGTTCCCGTAAGAGGTTGTCAAGCCTTCCGTTTGTGGATTCCCCCGGACCAATTTGTGCATAGCTCTTTAGTGCTATCGGCGCTCTTCATCAGCGAGCGAACGCCAAAGTGCCCGCGTCTTCTTTCTGCGGCGGCCACGCCTCTGTGCTGCTTGTTCTCTGGCTCCCTCTGCGCTACTCTACCCGCCTTGTCGCCAACGGGAGTTCCTGTGAAATCGCGAAACGACGCGCACCTGAAAGTTTTGATTCGTCACGTCGCCTTACAGCGCCGTATCCGCGAAATGGCCCGACAAATGGAGCGCGACCTCAAAGGCGAGCGCATTCACCTGATCGGCGTGCTCAAGGGCGCGTGTATTTTTCTTTCGGATCTGGTGCGCAACTTCAAGCGCACCGACGTCTCCATTGATTTCATGGCCGTCGCCAGCTACGGAAAAGGCAAGGAATCCTCTGGGCAAGTGCGTCTCTATAAAGACCTGGACACCAGCATTGAAGGATTAAACGTCATCCTCGTGGAAGATATTCTGGATACAGGACTCACGCTGAACTACCTATACCGCGTGCTGAAGCAGCGCAAGCCGAAAACGCTGCACATCGCTGCGCTGCTCGATAAGCCCGAGCGCCGCATTCAGGAAGTGAAGGCGGACTACATCGGCTTCCGCATTCCCAATGAATTCGTCGTCGGCTACGGACTGGATTACGCGGAACGCTACCGCAATCTGAAAGATGTCTGCATCCTGACGCTGCCTCCTCAATAATCTCGTGCCGCGAAACGTGCTCACCGCGCAGGACCTCGATGGCGTCGCCTCCGGCGGCGAGCTCACCATCACGCCCGATACGCTCATCACGCCGCTGGCGCGCGAAGAAGCCGAGCGCCGCAACATCACGCTGCGCGTGGTCGAGCCGCAGCGCGGCGATGACGGACGCGTCGTTGCCATTGGCGCGGACCACGGAGGTTTTTCGCTCAAGGAAGAATTGAAAGGCTATCTGCGCTCGTGGGGCTACATCATTCTAGATCAGGGGACGGATTCCGCCGACGCCGTGGATTATCCCGACTTCGCCGAAGCCGTGGCCAATGCGGTCGTGCGAGGCGATGCCTGGCGCGGCATCGTCATTGACAGCGCGGGCATCGGCTCCGCCATCGCCGCCAATAAGGTGCCCGGCGCGCGAGCGGCGCTGTGCTATGATCGTCCCTCGGCGCGCAACAGCCGTGAGCATAATGACGCCAACGTGCTGAGCTTGGGCGCCAAAATGATTTCATCGGAGGCCGCGCGCGAAATTCTGGCGCTGTGGCTGGAAACGCCGTTCGCCGGCGGCCGCCATCAGCGCCGCATCGACAAAATCCGCGCCATCGAATCGAAGCACAGCAAGTAGCGGCGCATGAGCTGCGCGGACGGATGTAGGGGCCGGTCTTTAGACCGCCCTGCGCGGATCAAAGAATTTGCGATTGAGTGATTCGCGATTGAGTGATTTCAGAAAAAACAAACAGGAAATGTGGCGGTCTCTCAATCACTCAATCACAAATCACTCAATCACAAATTTAAGACACCGATGGACAATCGCAAGATGACTTCAATGCCTCCTCAAATTGATCCCCACCAACTGGAGCTCATCGTCTCCGTCATCACCGACGAAGTCGTGCATTACCTGAACGGCACAACGCCCTCCTGCGGCTGTCCTACTGATGAAGCCGAAAAAACCCGCAAGGTCATCGCCGCCGGCGCCGACCGCATCTCCGCCAGTGACGCGGTGCAGCAGTGCGAAGCGGGCATCGCACCTTACATTGACCACACGCTGCTCAAGCCGGAAGCCACGCGCGAGCAGGTCATCAAGCTCTGTGAGGAAGCGGTGCGGTTCGGTTTTGCGTCCGTGTGCATCAACCCCTGGTACGTCTCGCTGGCCGCCGAACACGTGCGCAGCTCGACGGTGAAAGTCTGCACCGTCGCTGGGTTCCCGCTGGGCGCAACGCTCCCGCGCGTGAAAATCCTCGAAGCCGAAGAAGCCATCAAGCTTGGCGCGCAGGAAGTGGACATGGTCATCAACGTCGGCGCGCTGAAATCCGGCCAGGACGAAGTCGTGGAGCTGGATATTCGCGGCGTGGTCGAAGCATGCCACCGCGGCGGCGCGATCTGTAAAGTAATTCTGGAGACGGCGCTCCTCACCACCGAAGAAAAAGTTCGCGCGTCGGTCGCCTGCAAAAATGCTGGCGCGGATTTTGTGAAAACTTCCACCGGCTTCGGCCCGGGAGGCGCCACGGCGGAAGACGTTGCGCTGATGCGCGCCGCCGTCGGCCGCGAGATGGGCATTAAAGCTGCCGGCGGCATCCGCCACATCGAAGACTTCAAGAAAATGGTCAGCGCCGGCGCTACGCGTATTGGCGCCTCGGCCAGCGTGCGCATCCTCGAAGAAGCTTGCGGCCCGTCACCAAAGCCAGCCAGTGCGGACACAGCCAAGCAAAGCTCGTACTAATCTGCCGTACAGCCCGTCGTTTCGCGTGACCGTACTTCCTTCCTCACTTCCTCTTTCCTCTCCTCGGCCCTGCTATAATGTTTGGTCGCTCGTAGCGTCCGCCTTCGGTGGATCGCAGATCGCTCAATCCAATGGACCCAGTCGAAACTCAATCGCCGATTCCTGTGCCCGCGGAGATGCTCTCGACGCTCGTCGAAATCGTCGAGGAGATTAACGCCTCGCTGGACCTCGACGACGTGCTTGCGCGCACTGCCGCGCTCATCAAGCGCCTAGTGGACTACGAAATCTTCGCCGTGCTGCTGCGCGATGACCACAACGAGCACCTGAATTTCCGCTTCGCCATCGGCTATCGCCAGGAAGTAGTGGAAGGCTTACAGATTCCGCTGGGGAAAGGCGTCACCGGGCGCGCAGCCTCGACGGGAAAAGCCGTCCTTGTCAGCGACGTCAGCAAGGACGACAACTACATCAGCGCCGTCGAAAATGTCCGCTCGGAGCTAGCCGTTCCGCTGCTGCTCAAGGGCAAGTGTATCGGCGTGCTCGACATTCAGAGCAGCCACCTCGACTACTTCACCCGCGACCAGCAGAATATTCTTACGCTCCTCGCCGGGCGCTTGGCCATCGCGATTGAAAACGCGCGCCTCTACGAGCGCGCCCGCGAGCAGTCTGAAACCCTCATCCTGCTCCACGACGTCGCGCGCGACGCCGGCGCCATCCTCGACGTCGAAGAACAGCTTCGCCGCGCCGCAGAACTCGCCAAGCGCGTGATTGACTACCAGATTTTCAGCATCCTGCTCTATGACGAGCGCGACCACACGTTTCATCACCGCATCACTGTAAAATTCGGCGAGCGCATCCAGGAAAAATTCGCCGTGCCCGCCACGGAAGGTATCGTTGGCGCCGCGGCGATGAGCAAGCAGCCCGTTTGCGTCCCGGACGTCTCCAAGGACTCGCGCTATCTGCCGGTGAATCCTGAAACACGCTCGGAGCTGGCCATCCCCATGCTTCACAAGGATCGCGTTATCGGCGTGATGGATTTGGAGAGTCCGCAGCTCAACTACTTCACCGAAGACCATGTGCAGACGCTTTCCATTCTCGCTGCGCATCTGGCAGTTTCGCTCGAAAACGCGCGGCTCTATCAGCAACTCGCGCGTGATGAAGCGCGCATGGAGCGCGAGCTGAATGCCGCGCGCCGCATCCAGGGCGGCTTGCTGCGCAAAGTGCCCACCGAGGATTTCGGACTGGACATCGCCGCGCGCTACGATTCCGCTCGCGAGCTCGGCGGCGACATCTACGACTTTCTACGCTACGGCCCGCAGCAGCTCGGCGTGGCGCTCGGCGACGTCAGCGGCAAAGGCACCGCGGCGGC
>DASYRO010000165.1:0-8339 GCA_036004385.1 Candidatus Acidiferrales bacterium | reverse complement strand
AGCTGGACGCCACGGGCCAAATCATCGTGGACACCGGAAAGCTTTTTGTGCAGGACCCGACCACAGGAAAAGCCGAATTCGACGATCCGGGCGCGTACCTGGTCGTCTGACGCGCGACACTTTTTTGGGGGCGATGGAATGCCGGAAGAGAACGGAAACGGGGAAGGGAAGCGCACGGGCCTGCTCGAACGAGCGAAAGAAACTGTCAAGCAGTTCCTCAAAGGCCTGAAGGGCGTCCTTGTCGAAAAAGGCAAGGAAGAGCTGGAAGCCCTGAAGGAACCCGAGAAGACCCAGCTCTTCCGCTCGGTTTTCCGCGTCAAGCGCGACGAGACGCCGCGCAGCCGCGCCCTCAGCGTGCTCACCAACGTTTTCTTCCACCTGCATCCGGCGAAAATCAATCGCGACGCGGTGCGCTACAGCTACACCTGGGGCATGGGCGGAATGAGTTTTTATCTGTTCCTCGTCCTGACCATCACCGGGGTGCTGCTGATGTTTTACTACCACCCGACGAAAGGCGAGGCCTACCGGGACATTCTTTATCTGCATCACGACGTGCCCTTCGGACAATTGCTGCGCAACATGCACCGTTGGGGCGCGCACTTGATGATTATCGCCGTGTGGCTGCACATGATGCGCGTGTTCATGACCGGCTCTTACAAGCGCCCGCGGGAATTCAACTGGTGTGTCGGCGTGATCCTGATGACGCTGACCTTGCTGCTTTCGTTCACGGGTTACCTGCTGCCGGACGATCAGCTCGGTTTCTGGGCGGTGACCGTAGGCACGAACATGGCGCGGGCCACGCCGCTTCTGGGACACGAAGGTCCGTTCGGCGCGCAGCTCGGCATGACCCCATTCAACGACGTGCGCTTTGCGCTGCTGGGCGGCTCCATCGTAGACGCCAACGCATTGCTGCGCGCGTATATCTGGCACTGCATCGCCATTCCGTTGATTGCCGGAGTTTTCATGGGCGTGCATTTCTGGCGCGTGCGCAAGGATGGCGGCATTTCCGGTCCGGCTCCGGTGATGCTTGAGTCAGAAATGAAGGAAGACAAGAAGGGTCCGCGGCCGGTGATTATGCGGCCCAGTGGCACAAAGTAGGGAGCGATCATGTGGGGTGATTGGCACCAGCTCTGGGAAATCGTTTCCGTGCCGGACAACGTTCCGATTGTAGCGTTGCTGTTCCTGGTGCCGTTCTACACGTGGTATGCGTTCCGCGAAGCTTTCAAGCACGACCGGCTGATTGCACAACTTGAAGGCGACGCGGCCATGGCCAAGTCGCATCACCGCAAGCCTTACCCATTCAAGACTGGCTGGGATCGCGAAGTGCACGTCTGGCCGTACCTGATGCGCATCGAATTTCTCGCGGCGGTGATTCTGACCGTGCTACTGATGGTGTGGTCCATCACGTTGAACGCGCCGCTGGAAGAGCCCGCGAATCCTAATTTAACGATGAACCCGGCGAAGGCGCCGTGGTATTTCCTCGGGCTGCAAGAAATGCTGGTGTACTTCGACCCGTGGATTGCGGGCGTGGTCATGCCCACGCTGATCATCATCGGCCTGATGGCCATCCCCTACATAGACACGAATCCTCTGGGGAACGGCTATTACACCTATCGGCAGCGAAAATTCGCCATATGGGCATTTCTCATTGGTTTTCTCGCGTTGTGGTGCACGATGATCGTAATCGGCACGTTCATTCGCGGGCCAGGATGGATGTGGTTCTGGCCGACGCAGACGTGGGACCACAACCGCCTGGATTTTGCGGTCAACCGCAACTTGCACGAGGTTTTCGGGATTCAAAACCGCTGGGTAGCCATGGGCTTCGGCGCTGCTGTGATCGGACTGTTTTTTGCGGTCGCCGGCTACGCCATGCACCGGCTGTGCATGGCCACTGAATTCAGTCGGAAGATTTACCAGCGCATGACGCTGCTGCAAATCATCACGATGCACACGCTGTTGATTCTGATGTTCAGCTTGCCGGCGAAGATGGTGGCGAGGCTGGTGTTCCGGGTCAAATATGTGCTGGTTACGCCGTGGTTCAATATTTGACGAAGATTTTAGAGGGGGCGGGCTTCAGCCCGCCACCTTGCTGCAGGCCTTTTTGAGATCTTCGGAGGCTTGGATTGCCTGAGAACGAAAACAACGATCCGATTCTGGCGAAATCCTACAGCGGAGCGTTGCTGATCTCGTCGCTGCTGCTCGTGCTGTCCATGTTCTGGGCACTGTGGCAGGAATTCATCGGCTTGCGTCCGTGGCGGCACTATCAATCAGAATTCGCGTCGGCGTACGGAAAGTTTCTGAGAAGTGAGTTCAACAAGCAGAAGCAATCATCCGAAGCCGTTCTCAACTCCCCGGAATATCAAAAGCTCCAGCAGGCCGCCAAAAGCGCGGCGGATGCCGCCGAACCGCAGGTCAAGCAGATCGACCAGCAAGTTGCATTTCTGAATAAGCGAATTACCGCGCTTTCGCCGACATTTATCACCGCCCGCGGAGAAGTGACCGCCCTCATCTATCAGGTGGAGATTGCGCCGTCGGAATCGTCCCGGAAAAGCCGCCAGGACGCGGTGGAGAAAGCCAAAAAAGGGCCGTTCAAGGTCGAGCTGCCCACGCCGGATGGAAAGACGGAACAAAAATCTTTCACCTACGACGAGTTGCTCGCGGAATTCGACTCGCTGAAGAATCAGAAGGCGGACCTCACTCTGAAGCGCGCCGACGTGCGCAAGGCCGCCGACGACGCTGCCAAGGCTGCGGCGGCTTATTTTCAGGAGCATCTCGAGGGGCTCACCGCTGAGCAGATCAAGAGCCTGCAGTTGGCTGTGCAACAGATGAATGTGTCCATCCGCCAGATCAACGTGAACAGCGCAGGGCTGGTGGACCGGTGCCAATCGTGCCACGTGGCCATGGACGCCAAGCTGGTGCCGCCGACTTTGGTGCTGACCAAGGCGTCCTTCGGCATGGAAAAGAACAAGGACGCGCCGTTCACGAGTCATCCGCAACCGGAGTTGATGAAGATTCACAACCCGGAGAAATTCGGCTGCTCGCCCTGCCACGGCGGCAACGGCCGCGCCACGAACAGCATAATTAGAGGACACGGGCGGAATCCATTCTGGCTGTGGCCGTTGCATCACCGTGAAAACGTCGAGGCCGGCTGCCAGAATTGCCACGCCTCGGACATGTATACCTACTATGCGCCGGTGCTCAACCAGGGACGCCAGCTCTACCGCAACAAGGGCTGCATCGGTTGCCACCGCTATGAGGGCTTCGACAACGAAGGCGAGCAGCTTCTCTCCACGCGCCAGTTGGTCCGCCAGCTTGAACAGCAGAAGACGGATTACGAGCTGGAAATGCCGCGCCTGAGCCGCGAAGGGGACAAGGCACAGGACAACAAGACGGCGCAATGGTTTTACGCGCAGGCGGAAAATCTGCGCGTGCAGACCAGCCTGATTGACGCCAAGCTGGATCAGATGATGGTGCGCTCGAGGTCTTTGTTGCGCGAGGAAAAGAAAGTCGGGCCATCGCTCAAAGAAGCGAAAATGAAACTCCGTAAGGAGTGGATCTACTACTGGCTGGAAAACACGCACAAGTTCCGCCCGGATACGAAAATGCCGCAGTTCCGCTTCAAGCCGCGCGAGCCGCGAGCTATTTCTGCGTTCATCTGGCAGATGGCCGTCACCGGCCCCGCGCTGGAAAAACAGCCGCCGGGCAGCATCGCCCGCGGCAAGGAGCTGTTCGAATCGCGCGGCTGCCTGGCGTGCCATTCCATCGGTGAAGGGAATCAGAAAATCGGCGGCACGTTTGCCGCCAACCTGAGCCGCGTCGGCGAAAAGGACAATTACGACTACCTGGTGCGGTGGATCCACAATCCGCGCCAGCGCACGCGACCCTACGACCCGATTGCGCGTAAGGACCTCGGACCCGAGGACTACAAGAAATACGGCAAAGACTTCATCTTCGATCTGGACAACAGCCGTTCGCCGGACGGCAAGCATGAATTGCAGGTGCAGCAGCAAACCGTCATGCCCAGCCTGCGCCTGACCATCGAGGATGCGCGCGACATCGCTTCCTACTTGATGACCCAGAAACACGCCGACCAGGAGTATCGCGCAACGGATTTCATGGATGATCCGAAGCTGCTCGATACGGGCCGCGCGCTGGTGAAAAACTACGGCTGCGCGGGATGCCATGAGATTGCCACGCTCGAGGAAGAAGGCCGCATCGGCACGGAGTTGACGAACGAAGGCAGCAAGCCCATCGAGCGCCTGGATTTTTCGCTGCTTACGGAGAAGGCCAAGCGAGGGGTCTTGCCCGACGGCAAGCCGAGCATGCGAGACGGAGAAAAATACGCGGAATGGTACGACCACAAGGGCTTCTTCGAGCAGAAACTCACCAAGAGCGACATCTTCGACCAGGGCCGATTCACGACGCAGTTGAAGATGCCGCAGCCCAATGTCTCGCCGGAAGAAATCAACGCGCTGACTACGTTCCTGCTGGGCAGCGTGGATCTGCAGGTGCCCAAAGATTATCTCTACAAGCCCGGCGACCAGCGGCGCGACGTCCAGGAAGGCTGGTGGCTGGTAACCAAGTACAACTGCATGGGCTGCCACCAGATCGCCGTGGGCCAACCATCGAGTTTGCAGAGCATGGCCATGTATCAGGCCGAAAACAAATTCAAGCTGCCGCCGCCGCTGCTCAGCGAAGGCGCGCGTGTGGATCCCAACTGGCTGGCGCGCTTCCTGGAAAATCCGGCGATGAGTAAGACGGATCTAAATCGCAACGGTGTGCGCAGCTACTTGGCCGTGCGCATGCCCACCTTTAGTTTTTCAGAAAGCGAAATCCGCAAGATTGTAAAATTCTTCCAGGCCATTTCGTCGCAGCCGCAGCCTTACTTGCCGCCGAAGATGGAGCCCCTGACCCCGCAGGAACGGGCCATGGCGCGCGAATTGTTCACGCATCCGGCGGCGCCGTGCTTGAAGTGCCATGCCACGGGCCAACCGGCGCACGACGCGAACGCGTCCGCGCCGAATTTCCTGCTGGCCCCGGACCGTTTGCAGCCGGCCTGGACGATGCGCTGGATCACGGACCCGGCACGCATTTCGCCGGGCACGGCCATGCCCAGCGGGTTGTTCAACTTGGTGGAGGGCCGCTGGGTCTTTTCCGGACCACTGCCGCCGTCCCTAAAAGGTTATCCGAAAGACCACGCCGACTTGCTGGTACGATATATGTTTACGATTACGCCGGAGGAGCAACGCATGCTCCTGGGGCGAACGCCCTCAGGCGGCAAGCCCGGCGCGAAGTAACGAGTTCAGCCGAGAGTCTTCAAATTTCAATTGGAGGTTCTACTAAATGAAAGCGCGCCTCGTTTATTTCGTACTTGCCGTGGCGCTGGCGTTATCGCTTAGCGCGTGCGGCAAAAAAGAAGCTGAGGAAGAGAAGCCGGCAGCCGGTCCCGCGACGGCTTCTGCTCCGGTGGACCCGGCCACCGCCGCGACGATTACGGGAACCGTGAAACTCGACGGTGCTGCGCCCAAGGCACAGCGCATCCGCATGGACGCGGAGCCCAACTGCGCCAAGCTGCACACTACCCCGGTGATGGCCGAGGACTACGTGGTGGGCGACAAGGGCGCACTGGCCAACGTCGTGGTCTATGTGAAGGAAGGGCTGGGCAATCGCACGTTCCCGACTCCGACGGACTCGGTCGTGCTCGACCAGCGTGGCTGCCTGTATGTGCCACACGTCATCGCGGTGCAAGTTGGCCAGCCGGTGGAGATCGTCAACAGCGACCCCACTACTCACAACATCCATCCGGTGCCCTCGAATAACCCTGAATGGAACAAGTCGCAGCCGCCCAAGGCGGAGAACATCAAGCAAACTTTCAACCGCGAAGAGATCGCCATCCCGGTAAAGTGCAACGTCCATCCGTGGATGAAGAGCTACGTCGCGGTGCTGAAGAACCCGTATTTCAAAGTGACGGGCAAGGACGGCTCGTTCGAAATCAAGAACCTGCCGCCGGGCGATTACACGCTAGTCGCTTGGCACGGCGTGCTGGGCGCCTCGACGGAGCAGAAGGTTACCGTCGGCGTAAAAGAAACGAAGTCGCTGGACTTCACTTTCAAGCCGTAAGCGCTGAATGTCGGGTTGAGCGCAAAGATTGCACTCAACCCGGCGCTACAACCGTTCGTAGAAATTGCAGGGATGACAGAAACCTACAATCGGGGTCTGCACCGTTTCGCTGTTTTTACGGCGTGCTGGACGTTGTTTTTGTTGGTCGCCGGCGCGCTGGTCACCAGCAACGACGCGGGCCTGGCTGTTCCCGACTGGCCGCTTTCCTACGGCTCGCTCACGCCGCCGATGGTCGGCGGAATTTTCTACGAGCATGGTCACCGTTTGGTGGCCACCGTCGCCGGCATCCTGACCATCATCCTGGCCGTTTGGATTTCCCGCCGCGAGCCGCGCGCGTGGATGCGCAAGCTGGGTTGGACCGCGCTGGCGGCGGTCATCGCTCAAGGCATCCTCGGCGGAATCACCGTAAAATTCTTTTTGCCTCCGTGGGTTTCCGTTGCGCACGCCGCGCTGGCGCAATCGTTTTTCTGCATCCTCGTCGCTCTGGCCTTGTTCACATCGAAATGGTGGCAGAGTGATTTGCCCGCGCTTCGTTACACGATGCCATCGTCGGGAGCGCTGGCGCTGCGATCACTCGTGGGCGAGCGAGCAATCAAAGCAGCCATTGTGATCTTTATCCAGCTCCTTCTTGGCGCGGCTTACCGGCATCACGCCTTCGGCATCCTTCCACACCTGATTGGAGCTGTTGTCGTTCCGTTCGTTGTTCTGCCTGTGGCTATCAGCGCGCGGGACTCGCGCTATTTGGGCGTGCCAGCGCTGGGTCGGTGTGGCGCGATACTGAAGCATGTGCTTTATTTGCAGCTTGTACTCGGGGGCGGCGCGTTGTGGTCGCGTCTGACGACGCTGCACGCTCCGCAACCCATGCCGGTGATGGTGTTCTTTACGGTGGCACATACTGCGGTCGGTGCACTGACGCTTGCGGCCGCGGTGCTGCTGGTACTGGTTTCGCACCGCGTGCTCGGCACAGTTCAGCCGGAAGAAGTCGTCGCCGCGTCCCGCGATGCGGGACCGATCGCCGCGCAGCAAGGCGGTGCGGCATGAGCTCGCGCGCCGCGATCTTTCCGCAGATTTCACGCGCCTGGGCGTACTTCGTTCTGACCAAGCCGGACGTGACGTTTCTCGTGGTCATCACGACACTGGCCGGCTTCTATCTTGGCTCGCGCAGCCCAATAAACTTTGTACTGCTAGCGCACGCGGTGATTGGCACGATGCTCATTGGCGCCGGTGCGTCCGCACTCAATCAGTATTTCGAGCGCGCGGAAGACGCGCAAATGCGTCGCACGGCGCGCCGACCATTACCACTGGGCCTTCTCCAGCCCGGAGAAGCGCTTTTCTTTGGCATTGGTTTGGCAGCGGTGGGTGCGGCGTATCTCGCCACTCTGGTCAATCCGCTCGCGAGCTTGCTGGGGATCGTCACTTGCCTGAGTTATCTGGCGATTTATACGCCGCTGAAGAAGCGCACCACGCTCGCGACGCTGGTCGGCGCGTTCCCCGGCGCTGTGCCGGTCCTGATGGGCTGGGCGGCGGCGCGCGGTGCGCTGAGCCGCGAGGCGTGGGTCCTCTACGCGATTCTGTTTCTCTGGCAATTCCCGCATTTTTTTGCGATTGCCTGGGTCTATCGCGAAGATTACGCCCGCGCGGGGATCCGTATGTTGCCGGTGGTGGATGCCACAGGCGAGCGTACTTTCTTCCAAATCCTGGCGTACGCCAGCGCGCTAGTGCCGGCGAGCATGCTGCCCAGTGTGCTGGGGACGGCGGGCATTCTGTATTTCTTCGGCGCGATGGTGTTGGGACTGGCGCAGCTCCAGGTGGCCATCTGGGCGTCGCGTCAGAAAACAAACAATAGCGCGCGCTGGCTGATGCACGCGACGGTAATCTATCTTCCCGTGCTGCTCGGCTTGATGATGTGGGATAAAATCCCCCGCTGAAACGCGGCACAGGGAAGGGAATCCGTGAACTCGGAACAGGAAGCCATCGAAATGAATCCTAAGCGCGAATCGTTACTGTTGGCCGGAGTGCAGGCGCTTGTCCTGCTGCTCTGTCTCGGAGGAATCGCCTGGGCTGTCGTCACCGGACTGGTGCAAAACGTGGACGGGCTACTCGTTGTAACGATTGGCCTCTCGCTCGCCGCGGTGTTCGCGTTCACCCTATTCCTCCACGCCAAGAGCGAAGGCTGGCTGGCCAAGTTGCCGTGGCCCGGCCGCAAGAAAGCCGCCGAA
>DASYRO010000164.1:0-6108 GCA_036004385.1 Candidatus Acidiferrales bacterium | reverse complement strand
TCGTCCGCCGGTGGCCGGCCTCCGGCAAAATCCAGTGCAGCGCCCAGCGTCGAAAACAGTGCGCGGCCCGCGTCGTCACCACCCGTGGCTTTCGCGGCAGCGGTCAGCCGTTTCGCGCCGAATTCTTCATCCCTGGCGTTGCTGCACTCCACGACGCCGTCTGTGAAAGCGACGAGCGTGTCTCCGGGCTCCAGCGTGACGCGGCCGGTCTCGAATTTCGCGTCGCGCACCGCGCCGAGCATCGGCCCGCCGGTCTGCAAAGATTCCACGGCGCCGTCGCGGCGCAATAGCAGCGCGGCCGGCTGCCCGGCGTTGCAGTATTCGAACTCACCGCTCTCTACGTGCAGGCAGCCGAGAAACAGCGCCGTCAGAGGCGATGCGTCCTGCTCTTCGGTCAGCTCGCGGTTAATGGCTGCCATCGCCGCGGCGGGACCGGGGTGCTCGCGCCCGCAGATTTGCAGCAGACCGATCAGGTGAGCCAGCCAGATTCCCGCGGAAAGTCCTTTGCCGGCGATATCGCCGACGGCCAGCCCGATGCGCGAGCCGAGGTCAAATACTTTGTAAAAATCGCCGGATAGATGCCGCACCGGAAACATTTCCGCGGCAATTTCAAACGATCCGCGGCGAAGGTCGCGCGGCGCGCAAAGCTTGCGCTGGGCCTGCGCCGCTTCGAAAATGGCCTGGTGCAATTCCTTCTGCTCGCGGCGCAGCGCGGCGAGCTCTTGCTCCATGGCGCGTACCGCCGCCACCGGCACAGCCGGTGCGGTCACCTGCAAGCTGTGGCTCCGTATTTGACGCGCTGCCTTCAAGGAGTTCCCCCCTCAGGAAATCTTATTTTCTCTTAACCGACGAACTTGTAGCCCACACCGTGCACGGTCAGAAAAAATCGTGGCTCATCCGGCACGGGCTCCAATTTCTGCCGCAGATGGACGATGTGCGCATCCACCGTGCGCGTGGTCGGATAATTTTCATAGCCCCAGACTTCATCCAGCAGCCGGTCGCGGCTGAGCGTTTCTCCGGGATGGCAGAGAAAATATTTCAGCAGCTCGAATTCCTTGCTGGAAAAATCCACCGGCTTTCCGCGGCGCACCACTTGGTAGCTACGCAGGTTGACTTCAACTTCGCCGAAGGCGTAGCGGTCCTGCTCTTTCGGGAGCACCTGCGCGCGGCGCAGCACGGCCTTCACGCGAGCAATCAGCTCGCGGATGGAAAACGGCTTGGTGACGTAATCGTCCGCGCCCAACTCGAGTCCCACGACCTTGTCCACTTCCTGCCCCCGCGCGGTGAGCATAATGATGGGCAGCGACGGCCGCTTGGCCTTGAGCTGCTTGCACACATCTAGCCCGCTCATTTTCGGCATCATCACGTCGAGCACGACCAGGTCCGGCGAATCCGACAGGGCGCGGCTCAGGCCGTCCACGCCGTCGCCCGCGGTGATGACTTCGTAGCCTTCGTACTCGAAGTTGTCGCGCAGGCCGGACACCATGTTGGGCTCATCTTCGACAATCAGGATCTTGGTCATGCCGTTCTTCCTCCGGATGCGGTGGCGTGCGTGGCGTGTTCATCCGCCGGCGCGTGCGCGCCTTCCTTCGCGACCGGCAGCGAGATGGTGAATTTGCTGCCTTTGCCCGGCGCGCTTTCAACGAAGACTTCGCCGCCGTGCGCCTGCACGATGTGACGCACCAGCGAAAGGCCCAGCCCGCTGCCCTTTGTGTTGTGCACCAGCGGGTCGCCCACGCGGTAGAACTTTTCGAAAATTTTGCTCTGCTCGCCGGAGGGGATGCCGATGCCGTGGTCCACCACTTCCAGCCTGATCGAGCCGTTCGCGCGGTACAGGTTCACGCCAAGGAATTTTTCCTCCGAGGAATACTTCACCGCGTTGTTGACCAGATTCAGCAGGGAGCGGGCGATGGCTTCGCGGTCCACGCGCACCGGCGGAAGGTCATCCGCGATGCGCGCCTGGAAGCGGAAACCGTTCTGCTCGATCTGGTAGCGATAGGCGTCCAGCGTGCCGCGCACCAGGTCGGCGAGATTCGTTTCGTGGAAGTCGTATTCCTTGCGCCCCGCTTCGATGCGCGAAAAATCCAGGATGTTATTGATCAACGCCGTCAGCCGCTCGCTTTCTTCGCGGATGATGCGGTAATACTCCTGCGGCTTTTCCGGATTCGTCAGGCGGCCCATTTCCAGCGTTTCCGCATAGAGGCGGATGAGCGCGAGCGGCGTACGCAGTTCGTGGGAAACGTTGGCCACGAAATCGGATTTGAGCCGGGCCAGCGCCATTTCCCGGCTGACGTTGCGGTACATCAGCCACACGCCGAAGGCCAGGAACAGCGAGAGCCCGCCGATAATCAGGAAGCTGTGGCGCAGGAAGTCATTGCTCAGCGCTTCGATAGTCGTGCCGCGGAACTTGATGCCCAGCACGAGCCCGGGGAATGCGCCTCCCGGCTCGAAGGCTTTCTCCACTTCCGGCTCGCCGCCGTCCCATTCTTTGGAGATAGCCAGCGGCGTGGAATCCTTCTTGACGTGAATCATCATGGCCGCGGGATTGCCGCCGTTATCGCCCTTGTCTTCGAGGATGGCGTTCAGCACCTGCGGGAACAGGGTTTCCCGGAGATAGTTGCTATCCAGCACGACGCCGGCGAGCACGGCCTGTTCGCGCCCGCAGGCGGGCAATGTGGAAACGACGGTGACTTCATAGTTCAGGCGGCCTTCGCGCTTGGTGATGAAATTGTAAAAGTAGAACGGGTCGCCGCCTTCCTCCTCCATCTTGAAGAGCTTTTCCGCCATGCTGTGCCCTTCGGTTTTGAGCCACTTCATTTCGCTCGCGAAGCGCTCCGCTTCACGGCGGAATTCGACGTCGCCCATCCGGCTCGGCTGCGAACGCACCGTCAGTCCCGTCGCCGGACAATAAAAGAACGCGTGCGCCGCCTGCGGATATTTTTCCAGAAGCTCATCGAGCGATTCGCTGATGGGTTCGGCGGGGCACGGAATTTTCTCCCGCATCTCCGCGACTTTCTTGAACGCCTTTTCATTCAGATTCTTCTCGGCGATTTTGAGTACGTGGAGGAAATCGCGCTGGATGGCCGCCTCCACGGCGCGGTCGCGCTGGATGGCGCGCAGGTTCAGCACGCTGGCCACGATGAGCGCCGCGGCCGGCAGCACCACGGCCAGTTGCAGTGTGAGCAGCATGCGTGTGCGCTCGCTCCAGCGGCGGCGCTTCTTCAAGCTCATGGCGGACCTCGTGTCCCTGTTGTTTGGGTCATTCATTATGACGCGAATCCTACACAAACGCTGCAAGGCGATGTGTCATACACAAGCAAAAAGTTGTAAACAGTTGTAAAGACGTCCTGCAGGTATCTGGCCAAAAGCCGCCGCCAATTGCAAACTCGCCTTTCACAAGTTTTTACAACTCCGTGACAATCGCCTGACGGCACCGGCGTATAAGCCGCCAAGGGAGATTCACTCCCGCTTGAACTGAATGCGCAAAGCCGAAGGCTAGGTGCATGAAGCTGCAAGCTGAATCCATGAAGCTGGAGGCAGAAACCATGAAAATCAACAAGGGGATTTTCGTTGCGGTGCTCGCGCTTCTCCTGGCGGCGGGGATGTCGCTTTCCGCCGGCGGAGGCAAAGAGTACCTCGCCAAACTCAAGCAGGAACTCAACCTCAGCGATGCGCAGGTGAGCCAACTGGAACAGAAATTCGAGGCCCTGCACCCGCAAGGTGAGGCGTTGGAGCAGAAGGTGAAAGTGCTTCGCGCCCAGATCGAGGAGCAGGAAAAGTCCGCTTCGCCCGACCGCAAGCTGATGGAACAGAAAGAAGCGGAACTGGCTGCCGCGAAGAAGGAATGGAAAGAGAAAATCACGGGGATCTACCGTTCGGTGCTGACCAAAGACCAGTTCTCCAAATGGGAACAGATGGAATCGAACTACCAGCGCGAACGAGAAAAGGAAAAGAAGGAAGCCGCCGAAAAGAAAAAGAAGGACTGACCACCCGCTCGACGCTCGCTTTCGTTGTCATTCTGAGGGCCGGCGATCCCGACACTTCGGGATGCCGGCCCGAAGAATCTTGCCTGCAGTTCACCCTTCCCGATGGTGCGGGTACGATGTCTCGTGCCCCTACAGCACATGTCGTCTTCTTCTCTGCGCTTCTCTGCGATCTCTGCGCCTCTGTGGTGAATCCTTCCCGTTCTTCATTTTTCGATTTTCGTTTTGACCGCGGCTTGCGCTATGCTCCCCTTCGAATGAGGAGGCGCGTCGTGACTCATCCACAAAAATCTTTCGCTCGCATTATTATCGCCGCGCTCAGTCTGTTTGCCGGTGGGACGTTGCTGGCGTCCGCGCAGGAAATCAGCCCGAGCCTGTATCAGGAGATGCGCTGGCGCAGCATCGGCCCGTACCGTGGCGGTCGCACGCGCGCCGCGGCAGGAGTGCCCAGCCAGCCCAATATTTTCTATATCGGCGCGGTCAACGGCGGCGTGTGGAAGACGACCGATTACGGCAATACGTGGAAGCCCATTTTCGACGACCAGCCCATCGGCTCCATCGGCGCGATTGCGGTCGCGCCCTCCGACCCCAACATTATTTATGTGGGCAGCGGCGAGGGATTGCAGCGGCCCGATCTCTCCGTCGGCGACGGTATCTACAAATCCACTGACGCGGGCCGGACGTGGACGCACCTCGGCCTGCGCGACGCCCAGCAGATCCCGCAAATTGTCGTGGACCCGCGCAATCCCAATCGTCTTTTCGTCGCCGCGCTCGGCCATCCCTACGGCCCCAACGAAGAGCGCGGAATTTACCGCTCTACGGATGGCGGGCAGACATTCCAAAAAGTGCTTTCCAAGGATGAAAACACCGGCGGCTGCGACGTCGAGATTGATCCGTCGAATCCTCAAATCGTGTATGCCGCCATGTGGGAAGCGCGGCAGGGCCCGTGGGAAAACGCCGCGTGGAGCGGCACCAGCGGCGGCATCTTCAAATCTACCGACGGCGGCAACAAGTGGCAGCAGCTCACCAAGGGCCTACCGGCGGCGGGCGTCGTACAAGCCAACCTGGATATTTCGCTGGGCGACCCCAAGCGCATCTACGCTGCGGTAGCCAGCCCCAGCGAGGTGGGAATTTACCGCTCGGACGACGCCGGCGAGAGCTGGGTGCGCGCGACGATGGATACTCGCCCGGCGGGACGCATCGGCGGCGGCGACCTGCCCGTGCCGCACGTCCATCCGAAAAATCCGGACATCGTGTGGATTACCAGCACGGTGACGTGGAAATCCACCGACGGCGGAAAGTCGTGGGTCGGATTCCGCGGCGCGCCCGGCGGCGACGATTACCAGAACGGATGGATCAATCCGAACAATCCGGACATTATTCTGCTGGCCAGCGACCAGGGCGCCATCGTAACGGTAAACGGAGGGCAGACGTGGAGCTCGTGGTACAACCAGCCCACCGCGCAGATGTACCACGTCTCCGCGGACAATGCGTTTCCCTACCGCGTGTGCAGCGGGCAACAGGAAAGCGGCTCGGCGTGCGTTTCCAGCCGCGGCAACGACGGCCAGGTTACATTCCGCGACTGGCATCCCGTCGGCGCCGATGAATACAGCTACGTCGCTGCCGATCCGCTCGACCCGGACATTATTTATGGCGGCAAGGCCACGCGATACGACCGCCGCACCGGACAAGTGCAGAGTATTTCTCCGAAGCCGATTCGCGGGCCGGATTTTCGCCTCATCCGCACCGAGCCCGTTCTTTTTTCGCCGGTGGATCCACATACGCTCTACTTCGCCGGCAACACGCTGTGGAAGACCAGCGACGGCGGAAAAAGCTGGAAACAGATTAGTCCCGACCTCACGCGCAAAACTTGGGAAGTGCCCGCCAGCGTCGGAAAATATCGCGAGATGGAGACCGCAAAACCCACGCAGCGCGGCGTGATTTACACCGTCGCGCCTTCGCCGCTGGACATCAACCGCATCTGGGCGGGCACGGACGACGGACTGATTCACATCACCGTGGACGGCGGGCTGCACTGGAAGGACGTCACGCCGCCGCAGCTCACACCGTGGATGAAAGTTTCCATCATGGACGCCGGGCATTTCGATGCGCTCACCGCCTACGC
>DASYRO010000163.1:0-6009 GCA_036004385.1 Candidatus Acidiferrales bacterium | reverse complement strand
TGCTCGCAGCCATCGGCATCTACGGCGTTATTGCGTGCTCCGTCACGCAACGCACTCAGGAGATTGGCGTCCGCATGGCGCTGGGCGCGACAGCGACGAGTGTTCTCAGACTCGTGGTCGGTCAGGGCTCGCGCCTCGCGTTTGTGGGAATCTCTTTCGGGCTCGCGGGCGCGTTCGGCCTGACCCGGGTCCTGAAGAAAATGCTCTTTGGCGTCACATCGAGCAACCCGCTTACGTTCGCAGCCGTGGTCCTGATTCTCGGAGCGGTGGCGGTAATGGCAAGCCTGATCCCGGCCCTCCGCGCCGCGCGCGTCGATCCCATGACTGCATTGCGCCATGAATAGAAGGATAGGCGTAATCCCTCGGTTACCGGGGGCGATCAGCTTCACCACGGAGGCACGGAGAGCACGGAGGTCCACGGAAATCTCCGTGTCCTCCGTGTCTCCGTGGTGAAAAGAGGGCACAATCCTTCCTGCCCGACGCTCCCTATGACTTGGGTCACTCGATTGATCCCGCTTCGTCCCGCTTCGCGGGAGGTCTGATGACCCGGGCCACACACGGACTCCCAGTGGGCCGCACATCGAATTAGTCACAACTGCTCCTGTCCGACTCGCAGAGAATCATTACTTCGCTGGACCTCTCGAAACACCGAGATGACTATTCAGCCAGCGAACAGTTTCTCCCAGGTAGTCCGGCGGATTAGTGGCCCCTTCGAAATCTCTACCGTGTCCACCACCGGGTATGCGCATTAGTTTGACTTCCGCACCAGATTTCTTGAGCGCTTCCTCCATCAGCTCTGACTGCTCAAATGGAACGGTGCGGTCCGCATCTCCATGGATCAACAAAAAGGGGGCATCATCCGCGGAAACGTGCGTGACAGGTGAGACTTCCCGATATGCCTTGTATTCCGGAGTCCCGGGATTCGCGCCTCGCGCCGGAATGCCGACAAATGAAGTCACCGCCATCAGGCCGGGTTCAGTTTTGATTTTTGCCAGGTCCGACGGCGCCGCGACGGCGACCACACATTGCAGCTTGGAACTTTCGCGGTTAATCGAATCCGGGTCTTCGGGATCACCTTTTCCGTCCAAAGTACCAAGCATGCTGACTAGATGCCCACCGGATGAACCGCCGACACCGCCGATCCGGTCGGGATTGATGCCGTACTGTTTTGCATTGTGGCGAACAAATCGGACGGCGCGCTGAGCATCCTCCACCGCCGCGGGATGGCGAAAACGCGGCGCAGCGCGGTGGTTGATTGTAAAAACCGTGTAGCCTGCCCCAGTGAGTGTCTTGAGAAAATTATTGTTGGCTGCTGTATCCTTGAGGGCCCCGCCACTGTAAGCGAGTGGCATGTGCCATCCACTTCCCATGATAAAAACGACGCCATAGCCGTTGGGCCGTTCCGGATAGTAAATGTCCATTAGCAGCGCCAGACCGGAATACATTCCGTAGATAACATTCTTGTCCACACGCGCTTCTGCCAGTAGAGTGCTGGCGAAACAGAATAAAAGGATCAGGATTGGAACGCGCTTTTTCAACATCGATCTCCTTTCTGTTTAGACCGTCAAGCGAAACTGTTTCCGGCGCGGAATGGCAGATGAGATGGGAATGTTCGCTGAGAGCGATTTCCCAGAATGACCTGTCCGACTCATGCAGCGGATCGCCCTCCGCAATCCAGCTCCGTCTCTGGTTTGAACGGATTTGCTATGTTAAAAGTTCCCGCCACATGTCCGCGAACATCAGTCAGCCTGACGTGGCTGTAGGATGAGTCGGGTTCGAACCTGAATGGGAAGGGTACGCAAATTCCGCGCCAATAAGCATCAATGATATAAAATGGCTCTTGCCGCCGCGAGGGGCAGGCCGGAGCGTGCCCAAATTGTTGTACAAACCAAGAGTCTTCATCAGTCATAGCGCCAAAGAAACGGAGGCTAAGACGTTGTGCAGGGCCATCGCCACGGGCCTCGAGGCGGTCGATTTCGATGTCCTTTGGGACGCGAACCTTCCCAGTTCGGGAGCATGGCGTGGAGCCATCGACGAGTGGATCTGGAACTGTGATGCCGCCGTGCTGGTGCTGTCAATGGACGCCGTCGATTCGAAGTACGTAGCCTACGAGGCAGCACATCTGCGCCAGCGTTGGCTCCATATGAAGCCGCATTTCGCGCTGGTTCCGGTCTGGTGTCCAAAAGTGAATAACCAGGTGCTCGTCCAGAGCATGGGGGCGCTGCAGATCGCCGAGATTCACACCAACGTAAAACTGGCGCAATGGCCGGCCCCAGCCACTGAGGCGTCGTTCCACATCCAGGTCCAAGAAATCGTAAAAGCGCTCGAGGGCGTGCGCGAACAGTCGCAGCCACGGCATGAGATTGAAGATCTGCTGATCTTGAACCTGGACCTCGGGACCGCCAATGACAACGCGTTGGCCGCGATCGCGAATGCTTACCAGTTGCCACCGCTCCCTCCCGGCGCGAAAAAAGATCGCGCGATTCTGCTCGCCCGCCTGCTCATCGATTCCAGGGAGGTATTAGGGTCTCCGCGCTTCGAACGGCTCAAGAACGGCATCCCGACAATGATGGCCGCCCTCGAGAGTTCGAAGGATCGTACGCCTCGAATCGTGAAACTGGTGGCGCCGTTTTGTTGGGTATCGCCGGATTGTGTCGCACGTATTCCTGCGCTCTTGTCAAAGCCGGCTGGCGGCATCCGCGCCATAGCGTGGGTGCGAAGGTGGCCGTTCTCCGAGCGCATGTACTTGTACCGCACTTTCTGCACGCGCTCGAAGCTGCGTATCGCAAGCCCATCCGAGCTTTCCGGCGGGGCAAACCAGGCGGCGTTCGATCACATCCTGGCGTGCCTGGGCGAAAAGGTGTGTTACGACGCCAACGCCAAAATCAGCGCCGTGACGAAGCGAATCAAGAAGCTCGCCGATTCAGGCGAGCCGGTTTTTCTCATTCTGTCGGCTGACAGTGTTGACGGCGACTTGCTCACGCTGATCTGCTCAACGTGGCCCGATCTTTGCGTCTTTCTCTACACAGAGAAAATGGATGAGCATCAATTGAGCGCGAAATTTCCAACGGTCCAAATCGTCGAGCCGGCACTGGTGGAGGATGACGAAACGGATGCGCGGATCGGTTGGGGCGATTGCATGGTGGCCGCCGGTTGGACCGCCCAGCAATTGCAGAACCTCGAGGAGTTCGACTCATGAGCGACTGGCACGACGATTTCGACCCGAGCGACTACAGGCTCGGACCTGCAACGTCAAACGCGGGACAGGATACCCGCGATGGCTCGGTGTACGTGTATAGCGAGCCGATTACGTTGGCCGTGCGCGTTGCGCTTGCAACAGGACGCCCGCTGCTGCTGCTGGGACCGCCCGGCAGCGGCAAATCTTCTCTGGCCGCTTATGTCGCCCGCTCGATGAAGTGGAATTATTTCGAACAGGTGGTAACGTCACGGACTCGCGCGCAGGACCTTCTGTGGAGCTTCGATGCGATACGTCGCCTGCGTGACGCTCATGCCGACCGGCTGCACCAGGGTGTCGAGCCATATATCGAGCCGCGTGTCCTGTGGTGGGCATTCGATCCGCCGAATGCGCGGCTGCGTGGGGCGGAGAAGCTGCCCGACGATGTACCGTCCGCGGTTGTGCCGGGAATCTTGCGCGGAGTCGATCATCCCGCTGTGGTGCTGATCGACGAGATCGACAAGGCCGATCCCGATGTGCCGAACGATCTCCTGGTATCGCTTGGTTCGCAGCGCTTTCGCGTGGACGAACTTGGTCGCGATGTTGTCGCCGAGCGGCGCCTGCTGGTATTCATAACTTCCAACAACGAACGGTCGTTGCCTCCCGCGTTCCTGCGCCGCTGTGTCATCCACAGCCTCGATCAGCCCTCGGTGGGGCGGCTGGTCGAAATTGCGACTGCACACTTTCCGGCCGCGGCCGCGGCGAACCAGGATCTGTTTCAGCAGGTGGCAAACAAAGTCGTGAGCATGCGCAAGGACGCGGCCGATTCGACGCAACCCCCGCCGAGTGCCGCGGAGTACCTCGATGCCGTGCGCGCTTGCTTGCAGCTCAAAATTCAACCAGACGAGTCGCCGCTATGGAAAGCCATCAACTCCACTGTGCTGCTGAAGAAGACGGATACGGGGGCGTCCTGATGGCATCCTCGCGCATTTTCCTGGGCGATCTTGCGCGCGCGCTCATGGCAGTGGGCAGCGCGAGAGGGGAGAATTGGGAACAGATCGCGGGCCTGCTGGGTTTCACCCGCGGGGTGGAAGCGTTGCAGGATACCTCGAGTCCGGCGCCGCCGGCCATTACCGAACCGCGATCTTCTGCGGCAGCCACACCCAAGCCGGTGGAACTTCCGCCGAGCCAACCCGTTTCCGCAGACATTGGCGAAGTAGTAGAATTCGAACTTGACCGCCAGACAGCGGCGCGGAGTCCAATCCCGCAATCCATCGCGCCGCCATCCGAGCGGCGGCGTGCGGCGGCGCTTTTTCTCCAACCGCTCCTGGATCCGCTATGGGAACGCGGCATTCTCATCGAGGCTGTTGGTCGCCAGTTGGCGGAAGGCGAGATCGACGTGCTCGCAGTCGTGGAAGCGATCGCGTGGGGAAAGCCGCTCGCCGAGGCGCCCCGCGAAATGGTCCAAAGCGTTTCAAAAGGATGTCAAGTGCTGATAGACAACGGCGCCGGCATGCGGCCCTTCGCTCGCGATTCATACGAGCTGTTGAGCGCGCTTCGCAGGGCCGTGGGCGCCGAGCACACTCGTGTACTCACGTTTGTAGATTGCCCTACGCGAGGCGTTCTGAACGAAACCTACGATGACGAGCCCTATAAGCCACCGGACAATGGAGCTCCGGTGCTGGCGGTCTCCGATCTCTGCTCGGGAGGTCCAGGGAGCGCCATCCGCCGGGCTGCGCCGCGCGATTGGTTGCGCGTCGCACGCATGGTGCGCGACGCGGGCAGCATGCTTGTAGTCCTGAATCCGTACCCGCGCAAGTTTTGGCCCACAATTGTTTCGGCGCGCGTACCGATCAGTTACTGGGACCGTGAAACCCGTGCCGCCGACGTGCGCCGCGCGCGGCGCCGCAATCGCTGACCATGACTGCCGATCCCACGCCTGTCGAGCGCCTTGTCGAAATCCGCACGCATTGGCCCGCCGCGGTAAAGCTCGCCGAACCGCTTGCGCTCGCCGCGCGAATCGAACCGGAGTTGATGCGGGAAGTCCGGCTGGCACTGTTTGCCAAATCACACGCGTCGCTCGAGGCCGAGCTGTACTTCAGCCCCCTCGTGGCGCAGCGGACGCCGCAGTGGCTGGTGCTGGACACGTCGCTTGCGCACCAATTGCAGGACGGGCTTGCAAGCGCAATGAAGCGCCGCCCGAAGGCGAGACCCGGAATCCGGCATGTGCGTGAACTGGTGCAGCGCGCGCACACATCGATCCCTTTTGAAATCGCGCGGGAAGAAGAGATGATCTGGTTGGCGGTGGAACGGCCGCATGGGAAATCAGGCGCCAGGAATGCGATCAACGACATTCTGCTCGATTTCCTCACGCGCTTGGTAACCAGCGGAGAGCAAGCCCCAGTGGTTGCACGATGGTTCGCTTCAGCGGCCAGGCGTTTACCGCTGCTTGCCCGGGAAACGCCCGCTTTCGCGCTGCTCGGTTTTGCCGCCAGCAGCGTTCTGGGCGGACGGAAAATCGACACGTTCGTCGATCCGACGCTTGACACGTTCGAGGCCCTCACCACCTACCTGCCGCAGATGGCAAAGCCCACTACGGTCTGGGCCGCCTTGACGACTCGCGGTCTGCATTTTGTTCCGCGCGAGATGACTGGGTACCAGTCGCTGGAGGTGCCGTTAACGAACCCGGTGCTGCTGGAAACCCGTGTCGAAGGCGAGCCGGCTCGGCTGGTGACGATCGACCCGGGCCAGCCCCTGTTCGTCCCGCTGTCACGCACCCCGGTCGTGGTCAGAACTCTCCGGTGCGATCTGCTGACGTTTCGTGCCAGCAGCCG
>DASYRO010000162.1:0-2705 GCA_036004385.1 Candidatus Acidiferrales bacterium | reverse complement strand
CCAGCAAGAACGCCGGCACCGCGGTAATCACAAACGCCAGCATGGTCAGACTCAGCGGATGCGTCAGCAGCGTCCGGTCGCCGCGCTCGCCGCCGGGAAATGTTTCTAGAAATTTGCGGATGCGCCCCGCGAAATACACCGGCAGGCTCAGAATCGCGCCCAACTGAATCACGATCGTGTACATCTTCCAGTAGCCGCTCGTCAGGCTGACGTTCATCAACGCTTCAGCGATGCGCAGGTGCGCCGTCGAGCTGACGGGAATAAATTCCGTCAAGCCCTCAATGATTCCCAGCAGCAGCGACAGCAAGTAATCGTTCAACGTTTTGCGCTCTCTGTAGGGGCCGGTCTTCAGACCGCCCAGCTATTGTTTTTCCGAATATCGATTATCGAATTTCGAGTTTCGGTTTTCGGGTTTCTCCGCGACCTCTGATTCTCTGCGCCCTCTGCGTTACTGTTTAAGGTTTTGATTTGTCTCGTGTCTCATTCGCCGTCAGCCGCTTGCGCATCTCGTGCGCATCAATCTTGTCCGCGTAATAATTTTTGAGCAGAGCCTCGGTACGATAACCGTGCCTCTGCCAGAACGCAACCGCCGGCAAATTGTTCGTTGCCGTTTCCAGCCACACTTGCCGCACGCCGGCCTCAAACAGACGCGCCTCGGCCTCTGCCAGCAGCGCCGTGCCGACGCCGCGCCGCCGCTGAGCTTCCGCCACGTCCAGCGTGATGACGTGGCCCAGCTCGTTTTCCCGCGCGGTGACAATGAACCCGATAATTTCACCGTCGTTCTCCGCCACCAGACAATCCGCTTCCGGCAGACGCAGGTACCAGCGCATCATTCGCCGCGAATACGCAATCTCCGGCGGATAACACTCTTGGTCGAGCTGATACAGCGATTCGAAATCCTCGGGCTTGTGCGGGCGGAGTCCGGCGTCCACGGTTTACACTTCGAGGATAACCGGCAAAATCATGGGGCGTTTGGCGGTCTGCTTGTTCAGGTAGCGCTTCAGGTCCACGCGAATCTTTTCTTTGATGACGCTCCAGTCGGTTTTTTCTTCCGCATTGGATTGCGCGATGGTGCGCAGCAGAACTTCCCGCGCGCCGGCCATTACTTCCTGTCCGTCATCGGAGGAAAGAAATCCGCGGCTGACGACTTCCGGCGAGCCTTCCACCGCGCCGGTGTGCTTGTCGATAGCGATGATGGGCACGACGACGCCGTCTTCGGAAAGATGCTGGCGATCGCGTATGACCACTTCCTCGACTTCTTCGAGCGAGCCCGAATCTACGAGCACGCGTCCGGCTTTCACTTTTTCGCGCAGGTAGGCGCCGTCTTCGGTGAACTCGATGGGCTGGCCGTCTTCAATCACAAAAATTTCGCCGCTGACCGTCCCCACCTGCTGCGCCAGCGCCGCGTGCCGGAAGAGCATGCGGTATTCTCCATGCACGGGAATGAAATATTTCGGCCGCACCAGGTTCAGCACCAGCTTCAGCTCTTCCTGGCTGGCGTGCCCGGAGACGTGGATCGGCGCGCGGCCGCCGTCCTCGTAGTAAATCAGCGCGCGCCGGCGGAACATGTGGTCAATCATGCGGAAGATGGGCTTTTCGTTTCCGGGGATGATGCGCGAGGAAAGAATCACCGTGTCATTTTCGTCCACGGAAAGAAAGCGGTGATTATCCACGGCCACGCGCGAAAGCGACGACATCGGCTCCGCCTGGCTGCCGCTGACCAGCACAACCAGTTTTTTTGGATCGAACGACTTCAAATCCTGCGGCCGCACGACCATGCCGTCGGGAATATTCAGCCGGCCCAGCGCGTGGCTCAGCTCGACGTTGCTCACCATGCTGCGCCCGACGAATCCCACCTTGCGGCCCAACGAGCCGGCGACGTCAATCACCTGCTGGATGCGGTGGATGGACGACGCAAAGCACGTAACCACCACTTTTCGCGGCGCGGCGCGGAACAATTCCTCCAGCCGCGGCAGCACGGCGCGCTCCGACGGCGTGTACCCCGGCCGCTCCACGTTCGTGCTGTCGCTGAAGAGCGCCAGCACGCCCTCCTGCCCGTAATCGGCCAGCTTGTGCAGGTCGAAGGGGCGCAGGTCCGTCGGGGTGGGGTCGATCTTGAAGTCGCCGGTGTGAATCACCACGCCGATGGGCGTGCGGATGGCCAGCGACGCGCAGTCAATCGTGCTATGCGTCACGTAGATGTATTCGATTTCGAACGCGCCAATCTCAATTTTGATTCCTGTTTTGACTTCCCGCAGCGTGGCGTCGTCCAGCAACCCGTGTTCTTCGAGCCGCCGCCGGACCAGCGCCAGCGTGTACTCCGTGCCATAAATCGGCACGTTGATGTCGCGCAGGATGTACGGCAGCGCGCCGATGTGGTCTTCGTGACCGTGCGTCAGCACAATCGCGCGCAACGCGTCGCGGTTCTGTTTCAGGTAGGTGATGTCCGGGATGACCACATCCACGCCGAGCAGCTCCGCTTCGGGAAACATCATCCCCGCGTCAATGACGATCAGGTCCTCGCCATAACGCAGCGCGAGCATGTTCATCCCGAACTCGCCGAGGCCGCCCAGCGGCACCGCCCACAACGATTGCTGCTTCAAATTCCGACCTCTTTCTCGCAATTACTTATCATCGTATCACTCTGCGCGCGTCCAGTGCCGCGCCATGTTTTGCGCGGCATTCCGGCTTTACCACCCGAACAG
>DASYRO010000161.1:0-2045 GCA_036004385.1 Candidatus Acidiferrales bacterium | reverse complement strand
TTGTGACCGCCAAGGAAATCTTCGAGCTGGTCCGCGAAGATCTGGCGCGGGTTGAAGAAGAAATCGCCGCGCAGAGCAATTCCGCGCTGCAGCCCGTGTCGGAAATCGGCAACTACTTGCTTTCCGGCGGCGGAAAACGTTTGCGCCCGGCGCTGCTATTGCTCAGCGCGCGTTTTTGCGGCTACCAGGGCGAGGCAGCCATCCGGCTTGGCGCCGTAGTCGAGCTGATTCATTCCGCCACGCTGGTCCACGACGACGTGATTGACGATGCCGACCTGCGCCGCGGCCGCGCTTCCGCGAATTCCCGCTGGGGCAACCACATGTCCGTGCTCGCGGGCGACTGGCTCTATATGCAGTCGTTCCAGATGGCGCTGCGCGAGCGGAACTTTCACGTACTGGACATCCTGATTGACCTGACTCAGAAGATGGTCGAGGGAGAACTTCTCCAACTCACGACACTGGGCAAGGTGGACCAGACCGAAGCGGAAGCGCTCGATCTGGCTCATCGCAAGACAGCCTGCCTGCTGAGCGGGTGCGCGCAGCTTGGCGCTGCGATTGCCGGCCGCGAAGCCGATGTGGAGCGCGCGCTCGCTGAGTACGGCCGCTATTCCGGCCTCGCCTTTCAGCTTGTGGACGATTTGCTGGACTTTACCGCCTCCCCGAAAATTCTGGGCAAGCCCGTCCTCAATGACCTGAAGGAAGGCAAGGTGACTCTGCCCCTGATCTATGCGCTGGAAGCGTCGGGGCCCGCGGAGCGGCGCATGGTGGATACCGTTCTGGACGAGAAGGGTTTCGTCAGCGTTCGCCGCGAGCACATTTCGTCTCTCGTGCGTAACACCGGCGCCATTGACCGCGCGCGGCGCGTGGCGCAAGATTTCGCAACCAAGGCCAAGGCCTGCGTGGAAAACCTGGTGGATTCTGATTACCGCCGCGCGCTGCTGGCCCTGCCCGATTTCATCCTCGAACGGGAAAGCTGATCCCGAAGCGTCGGGACGGGCCATGCTGCCGTTCAAACTCATCTACCACGACCGTTACGATCTCAACCTGGGAGCGCACGTCTTCGCGTCGCAGAAATATCGTCTCGTGCGCGAGACTCTGCTCCGCGAAAAACTGGCTGATGAAGGCGACTTTCTCGCGCCGCAGCCCGCCACAGACGCCGACGTGCTTCGCGTGCACTCACAGGAGTGGGTGCGCAAGCTGCAAACCGGCAAGCTCTCCCTGATCGAATTGATGCGCCTGGAAATTCCTTACTCGAAGGAGACCATTGAGGCGTTCTGGGCGGCGGCTGGCGGCTCAATTCTCGCCGGACAGCGTGCGCTGGAGGACGGCATCTGCGTCAATATCGGCGGCGGATTTCATCACGCCTTTCCCGATCACGGCGAAGGATTCTGCGCGATTCACGACGTCGCCATCGCCATCCGGCGTCTACAATTCGATAAAGCCGTTGCCACGGCCATGGTCGTGGATACCGATGTGCATCATGGCAACGGCACGGCGGAAATCTTCGGCGGCGACGGAGACGTCTTTACTCTGTCCATCCATCAGGAAAATAACTATCCTTATCCCAAACCGCCGTCCAATATCGACTTGCATCTTCCCGACGGAATCGGCGACGCCGATTATTTGGCCATCCTCGAAAAGCATTTGATGCAGGCGTTTCACGATTTCCATCCGGAAGTGCTCTTTTACGTGGGCGGCGCCGACCCATTTATGGAAGATCAGCTCGGCGGGCTGCGTTTGACGCTTGATGGGCTACAGCAACGCGACCGGATGGTGTTCGACCACGCGCGTCGTCTCAGCGTTCCCGTGGCGGTCACGCTCGCCGGAGGCTACGCGCGCCGTGTCGAAGATACGGTACGCATTCACGTTAACACCATCCTCGCCGCGCGCGACTCTGCGACACGCGGTTCCACCGCTGTTCGTTCCTGAATCGAGTACAATCCCCTGCGCGAAATAGCGGAGGCAGCCGATGCGAAAGCTGATTTGTATTGCCATTCTGGCCACGGGAACTCTATCCGCACAACAACTTCCGACACGTTCGATGG
>DASYRO010000160.1:0-6905 GCA_036004385.1 Candidatus Acidiferrales bacterium | reverse complement strand
GTGCTGGGAGAAATCGCTACCGGCGAGCTGGACGACGATCTGCTCCTGCTGCTGGCTTACGACCCTCTGCCGGAAGTGCGCGCCGCAGCCGCGCGTGCGCTGGGCGAAGCGCGCATGGCCATCGCCCTGCCCGCTCTGGGAGCGTTGGCCGGGGACAAGGAATGGTTCGTGCGGCTGCGTGCGGTTGTTTCCCTGGGCCAGTTGCGCGACGCGCGAACGATTCCGGTGCTGGTGGAACTACTCTGCGACAGGAACCGATACGTGCGGCTGCGCGCTGCCATGGCGCTGGCGCGTCTGGAAGGGCATCTCCCCGCCATTTTCGCGCTGGTGATGCAGAAGCGCGACCGCTACGCGCTGCAAGCGCTGGTCTCCGAGCTGGAACGCGGCGGCATGGTGCTGGACCTGGTGCACGCGCTGACCGTCCCGACAAAACGCGCGGACGCCGAAGAAGTCCTGCTGGCCGTGCTGCGCTCCGGAGCGCAACGCTTGCTGCTCTCCACGCTGTTCCACCACTCTGACTGGCGCGTACGCGTGGCTCTGGCGCGGTTGCTGGCGCGCTCCGGCGAGGCTCATCTTGCCGCAAAACTGCAGGAAGCCTCCGCGGAAGATTCGCCGCCGCGGCAAAAACGCATCACCCGCTGGCTGTTGCAACGATTGAGCGGGCTCCCAGCGGAACGCACGCTCTCCCGGGTACAGGCGTGATGTTTTTCCTTCTCAAGCTCGTCAACAACACCTTGTTTTTCTATTACGTGCTGAGCAACATCGCCTACCTGTGCCTCCTGCTGGTGGCGATTTGGTCCAGCATGGCCCACCAGAGGCGGCTCGGAAACATCCGCCTGGAGCGCATGAAGCTATCTCCGCTGATGCCGCCGATTTCCGTGCTGGTACCCGCGCGCAATGAAGAAAAGTGTGTCGTGGATTCGGCGCGCTCCCTGCTGCAACTCGATTATCCGGAGCTGGAGTTGATCGTCATCAACGACGGCTCCACCGACGGCACCCTCGACGCCCTGCGGCAGAATTTTCAGCTTCTTGAAACGGACATGCTCTACGTACCGGAAGTGGCCTGCAAGCCGGTGCGCGGCGTGTACATGAGCCAGATCGAGCCGCGGCTGCTCGTCGTGGACAAAGAGCCCGGCGGAAGCAAAGCGGACGCCATTAACGCCGGGTTGAACGCGGCCTCCAGCCCGTACGTCTGCGTCGTGGACGGCGACTCCATCCTGGAACGCGACGCGCTGCTGCGCATCATGCTGCCGATGATAAGCGACCCCAAACGCGTGGTGGCCGCGGGCGGACTCGTGCGCGCGCTGAACGGTTCGCTAGTCGAAAACGGAAGGATGAAAGAAGTGCGCCTGCCGCGCGGGCCGGTGGAGGTCATCCAAGTGGTCGAATACCTGCGCGCGTTCCTCATCGGGCGCGAAGGCTGGGCCTATTTCAATTCGCTGGTGATTATCTCCGGCGCATTCGGAATTTTCCGCCGCGACCTCCTGCGGGAAATCGGCGGCTACCGGCCCGCGGCCATCGGAGAAGACATCGACGTCGTCACGCGCATGCACCGGCATCTACGGGAGAAAGGAGCGGATTATCGAATCGCCTTCGTTCCCGACCCGGTGTGCTGGACGGAAGTGCCGCCAGACTATCGTTCGCTGGCGCGGCAGCGCGCGCGCTGGCAAAAGGGCCTGCTGGATGTGCTGTGGTTGAACCGCGACATGCTGTTCGCGCCGGGCTACGGCCGGCTGGGATTCATCGCGCTGCCCTATCAGTGGGTTTTCGAATTGGTTGCGCCGGTGATCGAGATTGCCGGGCTGATTTCGATCCTGACCGCCGCAATCTTCGGCGCGCTCAGCCGGCAATTTTTCGTGGAATTTTTGATTTTCGGCTACGCCTTCGCCACCATGATTTCCATCGGGTCGGTGCTGCTGGAAGAAATCACCTACCGGCGGTACAACCGCTGGCTGGACATGGTGCGGCTGGTGATCTACTGCCTCTTCGAACACTTTCCCTACCGGCAGTTTCACATGCTCTGGAGGCTGCGCGGTATGTGGGAGTTCTTCCATGGCGACGTGAAATGGGGCGCGCTGCAACGCGCCGGATTCGGCACTGCGGAAGCCCGCCAGGCCGGTGCGAAGTGACAGGAGCGTCGTTCACTCTGCGAATCACTTTTCAAAAAACGGGTGTTTGGCGATGGGCGGCTTGGAAAATTCTCCCGAGGGCTTTTTCAGCGATAGGTCCTCGAAGAGCAGCGATGGCACGACCAGGCTGACCGGATGGGCGATCGATTCCGCCTCGCCGATATCGAAGGAGAACGCCGAAATATTTCGCATGCCGGGCGGCGCGGAAGAGACGCTCTGCGTCCGCGAAGCAGCCACAATTTCTTTAAATGTGGCTACCGTGATTCCGGACAGCTCGGCATTGCGGACGAGTTCTTCGCGCCCGTCGGGAAAAACTTTGTACGCCAGCAGAATGGTGCGCAGGCCGGCTGGTTCTCGTCCCGGAATGGCCATCATGGAAGCGAGGCTGTCGAACAGGTCACCGGCGAGCATGGGATTCGTCATGCGACGGACCAGAATTCCGTAAGACGCGCTGCGTTGCTGCACCAGCTTGATGAGTTCCGCCTTCAAATCGGCTTCCGAAAGCGTGCCTTCCGCAGAGACAAACAGATTGCTGGCGCCGGGGCCGCTGCCACGGCGACTGCCGCTGCTTTGCAGGATGCCGCGCACCGGCCGGCGCGTGACGAGCAGCGTCTTCAGAATCCCCTTCTCGACTAGACGCACTTCGTGCGTGGGCACTCCGTCGTCATCTACTTTGCGCCCGCCGAAAAGCTTCATGTCACCAAATATCGTCGCGCCGGGGTTGTCCGCTACGCTTAAGAATGTCGGCAGTACCCGCGAGCCCACCTTGTCGAGCAGCGGGCTGGAGCTCTGTGCCATGAACTGATCGAACTGCGGCTCCGCCGTCACTGTGCGCGGGCGGCCCAGCAGCGCGGGGACAAATACCTGGCTGAATAGTTCGGCGGCGGCCTGCCCTTCAAAGAGCACCGGTCCGTTGTACTGCTCCAGGGGCGAAGCGTTACGCAATTGGGAGAGGTTACCGCCCATCGCGCGAATTCGCGCGGCAACATCCTCCTTCGCCGGGAGCTCCGACATGCTGCGCCCGTATAGCGCAAATCCGTCGGCCAGCGGCATTCCGTCCGGCGCCTGAGTTTCCGCGCGCGCAGTGAGCGAAATGAGCGGCACGGTGCGCACAAACATGGCGCCTTCGCTGTTCAGATAGCGCGAATTCATGTTCTGCACGGCCAGGGAAACTTCCGAGCGAAACACGTCCGGCATGGCGCGGAACAGTGCGGAAAGCTCGCGCACGAGTTTTTCGGCGTCGGCACGATTGAGTTCAGCCGCGGGAGACACGTCCGTCGTGTTGGCCGGAGTCGTGTGGCTGAAATCCGGAATTTCCTCCGTACGCGTTTTGTTTTGCAGGGCCGCGCGCTTTTTGGAGAGATCCTCGAGCGCTTTTTTATACGCGCCGTCGGTGGCCAGCCAGATCTGCCGGCGCATCTCTTTCTCGTCGTCTTCGAGCGGGAGCGTGACCATGCCGCCGAACATGCGCGCCACCCCGGTGTCGCCAAAGCCGAAGGACATGAAGTTGGTATTGTCGAAGGCGTAGTCGCCGACGCGGACTTCTACGGTCAGGAAGCGGCTACGCGAGGCGGCGCTGCCCAGCAGGCTGCCGAAACTGGCGGAGGCCGAAGACCCGGTCACGTCGTCCACGCGATAAGCAATGAAATAGGGCTTTTCGAGATTCTCAAGCTGCAGCCGCTGCATCGAACGCGCCATCTCTTCGCGCAGAGCGGTCATCACCGGATCATCGCCCGCGCGGCCGGGCACAAAGAACAGAAAGAGAACGAATACGGTGACGACGGCCACCTTATGTCGCATCGCACACCTCCTGCTTGCTATTTCTTGTCCGCAAATGGCGCCGGCAGAATCGGCGGCCGCTCCTTGGACTTATCTTTCTTCTGCACTTCGATCTGTGAAATCAACACGCCCGGAGAAACCGCGGCTACGGGAACTCCGCCGGATTCGGCGCCGCAAATGCCGTTAAACGCGCCAACCTGCGTATCGGCGGCGACAATCTTGCTAAAGGCGGTGAGCGGCGTGCCGATCAAATCCACGCCGCGCACCAGTTCCTGCCGACCGTCGGGATAGAGGCGGTAGACGAGAATGGGTATAACGTTGAACGCGTTGGGCAGAAAACGCCCGGTCATCGTGAAGCCGCCTTCGATGTCCTCAAAGATGAGGCCGAACGGTTTGTTTTCCTTCTTGATCTGCTCGATGAGCATTTTGCGGAGCTCGGCCGGCGAAACTGGCTGGGTGTTCTCCACGATGAGGTTGGACTGCCGCGCCACGGGCGGCAGGCCGGCCTGGCCGCGGCCGTGCCCGTTGGATACCGCGAAGCCTTCGATGGGCGCGCGCGAAAGCAGAAAATTCTTGAACACTCCTTTTTCGATCACGGGCACGCGGCGGGCCTTCACGCCCTGGTTGTCGAAGCGGTACGCGCCGACCAGGTCCGTCGGGCCGATGCGCTTCATAGTGGGATCGAAATAAACGGAAAATGTTTCCGGCAGCAGCTTCTCGCCGATTTTCTTCTTGAACGTCTGGCCTTCATCTTCGTCCTTCTGGCGGTGGCCCTCGATGCGGTGGCCGAAAACCTCGTGGAAAAATACGCCGCTGGCCCGCCCGGTGAGGATCGCCGGTCCTGTGTACGGCTCCACCACGGGCGCTTCGCGCAGCGCTTTAAGGTCGGCGATCATCTTGTCCACGTCGCGGAGCACGGCGGCGTCGTCGGGCAGCCCTTCCGGCGAGAAAGCGGCAAACGTGACGTAGCGCGGCAGCTCCATACCGTCGGCGGCTTTGGTGAAGGCGGAGACGAACAGACGATAAACGGCCTGCGAAGTCTGGATCCCCGCGCCCTCGCTGCTGACGAACCAGCGCGTTTCCCCGGTCACGTAGTAGGTTGCGCTGGCCTCGTAGATGTCGCCGTAGCTCGCGAACGGCGCCGTGTACTTGCGGACTTTGTCTTCCCACCCGCGGCGGTCGAACTTGACCTCCACGCGGTCTTCCGAAAATTTTTCCGGCGTTTCCCGCGAGAAGTCGTTGGATTTGTCCTCCTGCGCCACCTTCACTTTGATGTTCGTCTGGATGCGCGTGAGCTGTTCTGCGGCGCGTTTGTATTTCTTGTCGGTGTGATACCAGAGGATGCTGCGAATGGAGTCGGCATCGTCTTCAATGGGGATTTGCGCAAAGGTGAACCGGTCGCCGAAATCAAACGAAGGGAAGGCCCCGCGGATCTGGCGCGTATTGTCCAGCGCGTAATCGCCGACGCGCAGGTCCACGTTGAGGAGCCGCGAGCGATTTTCGTTGCTGCCGGTCAGCTTGCCGAAGGACGAGGAAACCGTGCCGGAATACGTCTCGGTAATTTCATAGCTGAGGAAGTACGGCGGGACGGGTTGAGACTTGAACGTCTCCATGGAGCGGGCCAACTCCGCCTTCATGGCCTCCAGGACGGGCGCCGGCTTGGCCCCTTGCGGCTCACCCAGCGCTGGCGCAGCCACGATCACAGTCAGCAACATAATGGCGATTCGGCAGAGATGTTTCATGGGGATCCTCCTTCCTGCGGCGGCGGCGGGCGGCAGGAATTCCGGTCCGGTAAATTGGCCGGAGAATATCACAGGTGCTAGGTAATGCAAACGGAAACGGGCGAACGAGAAAGCGGTAGGTGACAGTTGCTAGGTGGCAGGTCTGGGACAGCGGCGGAATAGCGGCCGAGTTCAGGAGTCGGCTTTGCGCACGGCGCGGAGGTCAACGCCGAGCTGCTGGCATTTTTTGTAGAGGTGGCTGCGCTCCAGGCCCAGCGCGCGGGCCGTGTTGGTCATATGGTGGTTGTGGCGCTTGAGCTCGGTAAGAAGAACTTCGCGCTCGAAATTTTCTACCCGCTCGGCAAGTGTGCCGGATGATGCGCTCGGGGAAGCGCGCGCAGCCCCGAGGCCTCGGGACGCCCCTACGCCGGAGAGTTGTGGGAGGGCCAAGTGGATGGCGGCGGCATCAACGGTGTCCGCGGAGAGCAGAAGAACGCGCTCGATAACGTTGCGCAGTTCGCGGACGTTGCCCGGCCAGGCGTATTGTTTCAGCGCGTCGAGCGCATCCGCGGCAAACGCGCGTGGCTTCCAGCCATTCTGCGCGGCGATCTGCGCGGCGAAATGCTCAGCGAGCAACGGAATGTCCTCCAGCCGCTCGCGCAACGGCGGAAGTTGCAGCGGAAAAACAAATACGCGATGAAACAAATCCTGGCGAAAACTGCCCGCGCGGACAAGCTCTTCCAGATTGCGGTGCGTGGCGACCAGCACGCGCACGTTTACGCGAATCGGCCGGTCGCCGCCGACGCGCTCGATTTCGCCTTCCTCCAACACGCGCAATAATTTTGCCTGCATCCCCAAAGGCATGTCGCCAATCTCGTCAAGAAAGAGCGTGCCGTCATGGGCTTGTTCGAATTTCCCTTCGTGGCGCGCGGCCGCGCCGGTGAACGCGCCCTTCTCGTGGCCGAATAATTCCGATTCGATCAGCTCGGCGGGGACCGCGGCGCAGTTCAGCGTGACGAACGGCGCGTCACGGCGGGCGCTGCGCTCATGGAGCGTGCGCGCGATGAGCTCCTTGCCCGTGCCGGTTTCGCCCAGGATGCATACGCGCGTTTCGCTGGCGGCGACGCGCTCGACTTGCGCCATCACGCGGCGCATGGTGTCGCTCGTCCACACCAGTTCGTGCTTGCCCAGGCGCTGCTTCAGCTCGACGTTTTCCTGCTCCAGGCGCTTGAGCTTCAGCGCGTTTTCTACGGTCAGCAGCAGCTTGTCCGTGGAA
>DASYRO010000159.1:0-1670 GCA_036004385.1 Candidatus Acidiferrales bacterium | reverse complement strand
AAAATCTACAACGGCGCAGTGGACAACGCTTCGGGCACCGCGACGCTTGTTGAAATCGCCAAGGCCTACAAACAACTGACGGTTCCGCCGCGGCGCTCCATTCTGTTTCTCGCGGTGACCGGCGAGGAACAGGGTCTGCTGGGCTCCGCCTACTACGCGAAACGGCCTCTCTATCCGCTGGCGCGCACCGCAGCGGTCATCAACATGGACGCGATGAACGTGCTGGGCAAAACACACGACATTGTCAGCGTCGGCATGGGCAGTTCCACGCTGGATGAGATCGTAGTCGCGGAAGCTAATGCGCAGGGTCGCGTGGTCAAGCCCGACGCGGAGCCGGAAAAGGGCTTCTTCTACCGCTCCGATCACTTCAGTTTTGCTAAGGAAGGTGTGCCCGCATTCGACCCCGGCGAAGGCACGGAGTTCGTCGGCAAGCCCGCCGATTGGGGAATGAAAATGCGCGCGAAGTTCACCGCGGAGGATTACCACAAGCCGTCCGACGAAGTGAAACCCGACTGGGATTTGAGTGGGCTGGTGCAGGACGCGCAGCTCTTTTTCATGGTCGGCTACCGCGTGGCCAACGAATCGAAAATGCCGGAATGGAAACCGGGCACCGAATTCAAGGCCAAGCGCGAGGCGTCGCTTAAAGCATCTGCGGGCAAGGCCGCTCCGTCCAAGCCAGCGAAGAAACCATAAATGCCGCAGTCATCCGACTTCACGTTTTTGCGCAACTTCAAACGGCGGTATCCGGTCGCCGTGCGCGGCGAAGGCGTCTATCTTTTCGACGAGAACGGAAAACGCTATCTGGACGCGTGCGGCGGCGCGGCAGTCGTAACCATCGGCCATAGCGTACCGGAGATTATCGACGCCATCGCCCAGCAGGCGCGGCAACTTTCCTACGTCCATTCGTCGCAGTTTGCTTCACCCGTGAGCGCCGAGCTGGCCGAGTTGCTGGCCGCAAAATTTCCCGGACCCAAGCAACACTCGCGGGTGCACTACACCTCTGGCGGCTCGGAAGCGACGGAAACCGCCATCAAAATCGCGCGCGCATACTGGCTGGCGCGCGGGAAGCCGCAGCGTCACAGAATCATTTCGCGCTGGGTGTCCTACCACGGCGCCACGCTCGGCGCGCTGGCCGCTTCCGGCAACCGGCTGCGGCGGGAGGCGTATGCTCCGCTGCTGCCTGCCGCGATGGAGCACATTTGCGAATGCTTCTGCTACCGCTGCCCGCTGGGACTCGAATATCCGTCATGCAAAGTGGCCTGCGCCGACGAACTCGAGAACGCGATTCTGAAAACAGGCGAAGAGTCCGTGGCCGCATTTATTTGCGAGCCGATTGTGGGCGCGTCATCCGGCGCAGTTCCGCCGGATGGTTATCTCCAAAAAATTCGGGAGATCTGCGACGCTCACGGCATTTTGCTGATCGCCGATGAGGTGATGACCGGCGCCGGACGCACGGGAAAATACTTTGCCGTGGAGCACTGGGGCGTCGTGCCGGACGTGATTCTCCTCGCCAAGGGCTTGAGCAGCGGCTACGCGCCGCTTGGCGCGGTGCTCGTCGGTGAGAAAATCTGGCGCGCGATTGAATCGAGCACAGGGTCGCTGGACCATGGCTTCACGTATCAGGGCCACCCGCCGTCGCTGGCCGCGGGACTCGCCGTGCAGCGCTACAT
>DASYRO010000158.1:0-5005 GCA_036004385.1 Candidatus Acidiferrales bacterium | reverse complement strand
CCTTCCGCGGCGGCGAGTTTCGCCAGGCCGAAGTCGAGCACCTTGGCCTGCCCGCGCTGCGTGACAAAAATATTCGCCGGCTTGATATCGCGGTGCACGATGCCTTTCGAGTGCGCGGCGTCCAGCGCGTCGGCGATTTCTCCGCCGAGGTCGAGAATCTGCTCCGTCTTCAGCGCGCCGCGCGTGAGGCGGTCGCGCAGCGTTTCGCCTTCGAGCAGCTCCATGGCGAGGAACAGCTTGCCGTCGGCTTCGTCAATTTCGTAAATCGTGCAGATGTGCGGGTGATTGAGCGCGCTGGCGGCGCGCGCCTCGCGCTGGAAACGTTCCAGCGCCTGCGGATTCTTGGCGAATTCCTCGGGCAGAAATTTCAGCGCCACTTGCCGGCCGAGTTTCGTATCTTCCGCGCGATAGACCACGCCCATCCCGCCGCCGCCCAGCCGCGCGAGGATTTTGTAGTGCGAAATGGTCTGGCCGATCATTCCTTTTCGGAGGAGCTTTGTTTCTTCAATTCGTCCGCCCAGTGGAGCACCACTTCCAGACCTGTCGCGGATCCTTGCGCTGCGCCGGACACAATTTGCAGGAAGCGTTTGCCATCCTTGGAAATGGCGTAGGTCGAACTGTTGGTCCCATAGACATCGAAGGTTCTCTTCACGAGCAGTTTCGGAGTTCCCGAGCGGAAGGCGCTCCCGCCCGCCTCCACCGGGGCGGACATCAATCCGCTCGATGAGCGATAGAAGATTTCCTTACCGTCGGGTGACCATCGTGGCTCCAGGCCGCCCTCGAAGGAAACCTGCCAGCGGCCAGCCGCGCGCGGGAAAGGCATCACATAAACTTCGTTGCGGCCGGTCTCGCCAGATACGTAGGCCAGCCAGCGACTATCGGGTGAGAAGGAGGGGTGAAACTCATTCGCGGGCCCGGAAACAATCGGCTGCGCCTTGCGATCTCCGGCAAGCGACAGAACGAAGATTTCGCCCTGGTTCTGCGGCGTTTCCATCCAAATGGCGGCCCACTTTCCGTCGGAAGAAATGCTCGCGGGATTCCCGGGATTGGGAGGCTCCCAGAGGGTCTCAGATTCGCCACTTCCGTCGGCAAGTTTCCACTCGATACGAGGACGCCGCCCGGGCTGTTGGCCCGCGAAGGCAATCCGCTTGTCGTCAGCGGACCAAACCGGGCTTACGCTGGTGTCAAACGTGAGGCGGTTCAGCGAATTGCTCTCTAAATCGTACGTCCACACGGAACTGTTGCGCCCGGATACGATGGCCAGCGCGAGGCGGCGCCCATCCGGCGAAATGTGCGGATCGGCGTACGAGCGCAACGGTGCCGCAAGCGCTTCCACCTTGCCCTGGCGGTCGAACCAAATCAGTTTGCGTTCCGCTTGCGCGGACGCCCCGGGCAAATACACAAGGGACCCTGTCGTAGAAATGGCAAAGGAAACTGCGCCGGTGGTCACATTGCCCTGAACGCCCTGCGCCGCCGGCGTGGACTCGCCACGGCTCTCCAATTTTTCTTCGTCAAACGCAATGGCGTATAGGGATCCATTTTTTGCGAAGATGAGTTGCCGGGTGGGCGCCAGATACTGCGCCATGCTGGCGCCCTGCAAAACGGTCTTGCGCTCGCCGGTGGCGATGACCACGGCGTCGATCCGGGACTCGTCGTAATTGTCCGGGCTATCGGAAGTCCCCACGGTGAACAACACCGCTTTGCCTCCCGGCAGAGCGTACGGCCAGCGATGCGTCCTTTCTTTTTTGTCGGCTAAGAGCGAAGTGAGTGGTTTGGGCGAGCCGCCGTTGGCTGAGACCGTCGAGAGCGGCGCGGATGCGTTGGGGGAGAAGACAATTGTATCGTTCGGGAGCCACGCTGCACCGCGAAAATCGGCCGTCTCCATGGGGGAGACATCCATTGGCAAGCCGCCGGCCAGACGGACCTTCTTCATCGTCCCGCCGGACACAAACCCCAGCCACTTGCTATCCGCGGAAAAGAACGGGCACACGCCGCCCTCCGTCTGCAGAACCGGCGATACGTCAATGGCGTTCGCAGCGCGCAGCATGATCTTCGATCCGCCTTCGGAGGTGAGAACAAAAGCAATCTGATTCCCGTCCGGCGAGATGGACAGGTTGAGGCAGTTGGGCGCGCCCAGCGCCGCCCCCGGCGGAAACGGAATCGCAAACCGCGCCACGGAATTTTCCGCGGCAGGCGGCGTCCGCCAAAACGAAAGAGCCGCGACTCCGATGGCCATGGCCGCGATGGCCCAAGGCAGCCAGCGCAACCACGCCGGCTGCGCAACTCCGGGAGTCGTGATGGGCTGCGCAGCAAATTCGGCAGCTTCAGGATTGGCGATGGCTTGCTCAATCGCAATCCGCGCTTCGCCGATGGCCTGCAGCCGCAGCCGCGAATCTTTCGTCAAACACCGGCGCAGCAATTCGCGGACGCGCCACGGCGCCTCCGCGGGAAGAGTTGTCCAGTCCGGCTCGGCGCGCACCACGGCGGCCATCACGTCCGTCGCGGTTTCGCCCGTAAACATCTGCCGCCCGGCGAGCATTTCGAACAGCACCACGCCAAATGACCAGATATCCGCGCGGCGGTCCGCGGATTTGCCGCGGGCTTGTTCCGGGGACATGTACGCCGCAGTCCCCAGAATGATTCCAGCCTTCGTGGCCATCGCCGAGAGAGTTGGCGATTGCGCGGCATCCTGCGCAGATGCGTCGTCAGTAAGCGCCTTGGCCAAGCCGAAATCCAACACCTTCACTTTGCCGTCGGCGGTGATTTTCACGTTGGCCGGCTTCAGATCACGGTGGATGATGCCCCGCTCGTGCGCGTACTCCAGTGCGTCGGCCATTTGCTTGGCAATGGACAGCGCTTCGTCGAGCGGCAGCGCGCCCTGCTGGATTCGCTCCGCCAGCGTCGGCCCTTCGACCAGCTCCATCACCAGCGCGCGGATGCCTGCGCCTTCTTCGAGGCCATGAATCGTGGCGATGTTGGGGTGATTCAGCGACGCCAGCACTTGCGCTTCCCGCTGGAAGCGGGCCATGCGGTGCGCGTCCTGGGCAAACGCCGGAGGAATGACCTTCAAGGCCACATCGCGCCCCAGCACGGTATCCGTCGCGCGGTACACCTCTCCCATACCGCCCGCACCAAGCTTTTCCGTGACGCGATAGTGCAAAATGGTCTGGCCGATCATGCTGTCAGATATCGCCCAAAGGCTGCATGGTAGCACAGGGCGCAGTTGTTGGGTTTAGGGTGTAGAAATGCAAAGTCAGAAATCAGAAGGAAAAAGTCAGACCAGCACGAGATTCCAAGGCGAGGAAAGTTAACTCATCAGCAGATAAAACACAAAAACGAGAACGTACAGAGAAAACGCATACTAACGGCTGCCTCGATCGGACGCGATAAGTTTGGCGCCGTCTACTTTCTGACATTTTCCGGCGTAGTTTTTCTCTAAGCGCGCTAAGAAGTCGACGCGCGGTGGCCTCGCGGTTTTATGTTTGCGCATTCCTTTCTTAAGTCTCCGTTTGTTCATCCTTCCTCTTACTTGGCCGTCTTTCCGCCGAGGCTGGTTCTCGCGCGGCGGGCGAAAATCCCGGCGACGCCCAGCGCTACGAGCGCGAGGGTGCCCGGCTCCGGCACCACTTGGAACGAGCCGCTGGCGTTAAACGTGTCCGTGAAAACAAACGACCCGCCCAGCGTCGTCAAGGCGGGATTCGTATTGATGAACGTCAGGCGATAGGTGACGGGCAGCGTAAGCTGATACGTTCCGGTCGTGGAGCCGACGCGCACAAGCGTCAGCGAGCCCGGCTGCTGCGTGCTGGCCGGATCCAGTTCGACGAACACATCGAAGAACGAGCTGAACGCGCCATTGCCATAATTGATGGTCACCGGCTGCACGCTCATCAGGGAGAGTGAGACGATTTCAATCGGCACCGTGTCCGTATTCCCGATATTGAACAGGTTGATTCTGACGTCCCACTTCAGCGTCGCGTCGGGGGTCGGCGCCTGGTTTTCTTTTTGCACCTTGTAGTCGTAGTCGATCTTGCTGTGATTGAAGCTCGTGGATTCGATGGGCGTATCAAACTGCAGCGGCGATTGCGTCCCGCTCGAAGAGCCGCCCACTCCGAAGGAATTGATGATGACGTCGGTGAGCGGGTCGGATGGCTGGCCGTTCAGCAGTCCCAGCGAGCCCGCCGGCAGCGAGACGACAATGAACGACCCCGGCAGCACGTGCAGCAGTTGCAGCCCCGGAGGAATAATCAGCGGCGGCACACTATCCGCGCGCGCCGGGCCCGCGCCCAGCGTCGCCAAAACCGCCGCGGCCAGCGCCGCGCACCGCGCAATGACACGAATCCGTTTCATGGCTCGCCTCCCTCTGCGGACACAAAGGCCCGCCCTTTTTGAATTCAAGCGCCGATGACAACAGATTGCGGGGACGCGTAACGTTCTAGAAGAAAGCAGATGTACGGATGGCTTGACTCTAGGAGCCTGCCCGCGCGATGTCAAGCGAAAAGGACGGATTCAGTATTCGGGATTCAGGATTCCGGGAGGGGAGACCGATATTCGAGTTGCGATTTGTGATTTGCGAATATCGAGTATCGAATCTCGACTTTGGTCTTTCCTGTTTTCTATTTTCTATTTTCTCTTTTCTATTTTCCGCTGTCACTTGAGCTTGGCGTATTCGGCTTTCGCGGTAAGCAGCAGGGGGATGTCGGGGTCGGCGTCTTTCCAGAATGCGAAGAAATCCTGGTAGTACTTTTTGGCTTTGGATGTGTCGCCGGTGAGCGCGGCAGCGCGGGCCATGCCCAGGTGCGCCAGCGGGAAGACGGTGTCTAAGGCGGCGAGTCCGCGCCGGTCGAGTATTTTCTGATATTCCGCCGCGGCTTCCGCGCCCTTCTTCAATTTCAGATAGGCGTCGCCACGTTCATAGATGATGCCCAGCGCGCCGCGATCGTACTGCCGCGCGGGCTCGAGCAATTCGACAGCCTTCGCCGCATTGCCGCGATAGAGCTCGATCACG
>DASYRO010000157.1:0-3815 GCA_036004385.1 Candidatus Acidiferrales bacterium | reverse complement strand
GCCATCCTTGCGCTTTGAGTAGCCGAAGGCGCGGTGCCTATCGGGTGCAGGATGGCGCAAGTTGACGTGCGATGCCCGCATGTTGAGCGGGACAAAAATATTTTTTCTCAGGAACTCAGGAAACGGGAGCCCGCTGATTTTCTCCACGATGAGCGCGAGCAGCGCGTAGCCGGAATTGCTGTAGCGGAATTGTGTGCCCGGCGGGAAGTAGGGCTTCTCGGTTTTCATCAGGATTGCCAGCACGTCAGCGTCGAGCACAGGTACATTGCCTTCCGGCAAGAGGTCTTCGTAGGCGGGTGTGCCGGAGGTGTGGCTCAGGAGATGGCGCACGCGGATTTCGCGGCCGTACGCGGGGAAATCCGGGAAAAACTTGGTCAGTGGATCATCGAGCGAAAACCGGCCGCGCTCGGCGAGCATGAGAATGCACGTGGCGGTGAACTGCTTGGTGACGGATGCGAGGCGATAGTTCGTTGAAGGCGTTGCCTGGCGGTTGGTTTCCAACTCGGCCAAGCCGTAGGCCTTCTTGAGGATGACTCTACCATTATGAAGGACGAGCACACTCGCGCCGGGGATGTTGCCGGTGAACTCGCGAAAGAGGGCATCCACGCCTTCGGAAGATTCGCGGCTTGTTTTCCCGGCTGCTGTCGCCATCAGCGTAAGCAGGAGTCCACCTGCTGGAAGCCACCACATGCGCATACGGTTGCGAAGCACAATGTGCAAGTTCTCACAAATATGGAGTCGCGGCAACCCGCAGGCAAGCCCAATGGACGCCCGCCCGCTGGCCGCTCGATGCTCTTTCGGCCGTGATATAATGGCCTTTCAGAAGACATCCTTCTGCAGGAGGGCATTTTCTTCGGTTCAGTCGCGGGAAGCGAGGCGGCCGGGCCGACCAACTCGATGAAACGCACAGTGCAGTTAGCTGGTGGGATCGAACAACTTTTTGGCACCCTCGACGAGAACGTCAAGCTCCTGGAATCCTCCCTTCGCGTCTCCACGCATCTGACCGACGACAAAATCGAAATTGAAGGCGAACGCGCGCAGGTGGATCGCGCGGCGAACATCCTGGAGCAGTACAACCAGCTCGTCCGCGAAGGGCACGTATTCAACAACGGCGAAGTGAAATCGCTCTTCCGCCTGGCCACGCAGGAGCCGGACCTGTCCTTGCGGCAGGTGGCTGCGCCGCCCATGCCGCGGCACTTCGGCAAGAAAAATATTTCGCCGAAGAGTCCCAATCAGCGGCGCTACATGGAGTGCATCGAAAAGTACGACATGGTGTTCGCCATCGGGCCGGGCGGCACGGGCAAGACCTATCTGGCGATGGCCATGGCCGTATCCGCGCTGCTCACCAAGCAGGTGAACCGCATCATTCTGGCGCGGCCGGCCGTGGAAGCGGGCGAGCGGCTGGGGTTTTTGCCGGGCACGCTGCAACAAAAAGTGGACCCCTATATGCGCCCGCTCTACGACGCGCTCTACGACATGCTCGATGCGGACAAACTGGAGCGCTACCTGGAGAAGGGCATCATCGAAGTCGCGCCACTGGCCTTCATGCGCGGGCGCACGCTGAACGATTCGTTCGTGATTCTCGACGAAGCGCAGAACACTACCAGCGAGCAGATGAAGATGTTCCTCACGCGCCTGGGCTTCAATTCCAAAGCGGTCATCACCGGCGACGTCACGCAGATTGACCTGCCCACCGGCCGGCGCTCAGGGCTCTTGGAGGCGATCGAAGTCGTCGGAAAAATTGAAGGCATCGCCATGGTTTATTTCGACGAGCATGACGTCGTGCGGCACAACCTGGTGCAGCGCATCATCCGCGCTTACGAATCGTTTGAAGGCGCCTCGGGGCAGCGAGGCAAGACGAGAACGGCGCTCGAAGCGGGAAGCGCCGAGCATTCGAAGTAAAAGCGCGGTGCAAGGCGGTGCGCGCCGCGACAGCCAGAAGTTCCTGAAGGGCAATGATAATCAACCGGCAAAATCGCGTGCGCGTGGCGCGGCCTGCGCTGGAGAAATTCTCCCGCCAGGTAAAGCGCGAGATGCACCTTGATGGCCGCGAGTTTGCTGTGTGCTTCGTCAACGCCGAGGAGATGAAGCGGCTGAACAGAAAATATCGTGGAAAGAATAAGGCGACGGATGTGCTTTCGTTTCCGGCTGCGCAAGATGGCGGCCTGAAGGCCGCCCCTACATTCCTCGGTGATATTGCCATTGCGCCGGGTGTCGCGCGGCGGAACGCGAAGCGATTCGGTCGAACGGTGCACGATGAGCTGCGCATTTTGATTTTGCACGGCGTGTTGCACTTGTTGGGATACGATCACGAGACCGATGGCGGGCAGATGGAGCGGCGTGAACGCCACCTGCGCGCGCGGTTCGGTCTGGAATGAGCATGGGAATTTTCCTCTACTGGATGGCGGTGCTGGCGCTGGACACCGGCCTCGTGGTGTTTTCATACCTTGACCGCATTTATCGTGAACTGGGCCGAGTAAGCACGGGACGCGTGCACGCCAACCTGGACGTCTTCGAAGCGGAAATCGAGCCGCGGCTGGGCATGGATCGGCGGCAAGCGGCGCTGACGTTCAGCCTGCTCTCCAACCTGTGGCTCGTGCTGGTTACGGTGCTGACTGCGCGCGGCGTCAACATCCTGGTTGTGCGCGACTGGGAAGTCGTGCTGCAACTCGTGGTCCTGCTCACACTGCAAGTGCTGCTTGGCGTGCACGTGATTCCGTTTCTGCTGCTGGCGCGCAGCTCGGGCCGCTGGCTGAAGCCGCTGGCGCTGACGCTGCGCATGTTCGCGCACATCGTCTGGCCGCTGCGCGTGCTGGCGGAAGCCGGCGTGTCCGTGATCCGATTTGTGGAGGAAGCGCCGGGAGCGCAGCAAGCGCAACAGGAAGGCATTGAGCAGCTCGTGGAAGCGGCGGAAGAAGAAGGCATTCTCAAGCGCGAGCAGGCGCACTTGATCGAGCAGGTGGTGGAGTTCAGCGACAAGCGCGTGCGCGACGTCATGACGCCGCGGCCGGACGTGGTGGCCATTCCCGCCTCGGCCAGCATCGAACAATTGCGGCGGCTGCTGGTGGAGACGAAATTTTCGCGCATTCCCGCCTATGAAAACTCGCTCGACGAAGTGGTCGGCGTGGTTTTCGCGCGCGACATTCTCGGCATCCCCGAAAAAGATGCCGCGCGGCGCACCGTCCGCGAATTGGCCCGGCCTGCGATGTTCGTGCCGGAAACGAAAATGGGCTCGCAGCTCCTGAAAGACCTGCAGCAGAAAAATCAACAGATAGCAATGGTGATTGACGAGTATGGAACGCTGGCTGGACTCGTGACCATCGAAGACTTGATCGAGGAAATTGTCGGCGAAATCGGCGATGCAGACCGCGGGCCGCTGAAGGGTGGGCCGGACATCGTCCGCGAAGACGATGGCGGGCTGCTGCTGCGCGGCAGCGTGCCCGTGGAAAAAGTTTGCGAGATGTTCGGCGTGGAACTGAATCCCGACCCGCGTTTCGCCCACGCGACAACCATCGCCGGGCTGCTGAACAGCGTGGCCGGTCACGTGCCCAAAGCGGGCGAGGCTATTGATTACGACGGCCTGCGGTTCGAAGTTGTGGAAGCGAACCAGCGTAAAGTGCTGCGACTGCGCGCCCGCCGCCGCGCGGAAACACCCGCATCGCTCGCGCAATCCTGACAGCTCCGCCTTGGCACTAAATCCAGCTCCTCAGAAAATCGCTCTGCAATCGCTTCCCGCTTGTGGTAGAAGAAGCGGTTCGCGGCGCCGCGCCGCAGCGAGAGCCGACGGAGGGAAAATGAATTTCCGAAATGTATCT
>DASYRO010000156.1:0-6221 GCA_036004385.1 Candidatus Acidiferrales bacterium | reverse complement strand
GTGCAGGCGGTTTTCCGCCTGTTCGTAGACAATCGAGCTGGGCCCGTCCATCACCGCGTCGGTGACTTCGTAGCCGCGATGCGCGGGCAAACAATGCAGGAAGACGGCGTCCGCAGCAGCCTTGGCCATCAGCGCTTCGTTGACCTGATACGGCGCGAACAGTTTGGCGCGCTCGGCGGCTTCATCTTCCTGGCCCATGCTGGCCCAGACATCTGTGTACACGGCGTTCGCGCCGGCCACGGCTTCCGCAGGTTCACGCGTAACTTCGAGCTTCGCGCCCGTTTCCTGCGCGGCGCGGCGCGCTTCCGCGAGAATGGCGGCATTTGGTTCGTACCCCGCGGGCGCAGCCACGCGAACGTTCGCGCCCACGCGCGCGCCGGCCAGCAGCAGCGAGTGACACACGTTGTTGCCGTCGCCGACATAGGCCAGCGTCAAGCCCTTCACCTTGCCGAAGCGCTCTTCGAGCGTGAAGAAATCGCCCAGCGCCTGGCAGGGATGGTAGCAATCGCTGAGCGCGTTGATCACCGGGATGGCCGCGTGCTCAGCCAGTTGCTCGAGCGCGATCTGCTCGAAGACCCGAGCGACGATGGCGTGCACCCAGCGTTCCAGGTTTTTGGCGACGTCCTTGATGGATTCGCGGTGACCCAGGCGCGCGCCAGTGTGGTCCAGAAAAATCGCGCTGCCACCCATGCTCTGGATGCCGACTTCGAAAGTGACACGGGTGCGCAGCGAGGGCTTTTCGAAAATCATCGCCAGATAGCGTCCGGAGAGCGCGCTGCGGAAATCCTCCGGGCGGACCTTCATTTCGGCGGCGAGCTGAAAGACTTCGCGGACGCGCGCGCAGGAAAATTCCACGCCGGTCAGCAGGTCGGTCGCGGCTAAGCGATTTTCAGCCAATTTGGCCATGCTCACCTCGCGCTTCCCGCCGCGGCAGCCACCGGCTGAGCCGGCGCGGCTTTAGCCTTGCGAGCAGCGCTGGATAGCACGCGCTCGAGCGCGGCCAGAAAATCTTTTACCTGCCGGGATGTAACGATGAACGGCGGCAAGAACCGCAGCACACGTTCGTGCGTGCAGTTGATGATCACGCCGCGCTTCAGCGCTTCCTGCGCGACGGCGGCGCCTTCGATGGCCAGCTCCACGCCGACGATGAGTCCTTCGCCGCGAACTTCCTTCACGAGATCGAATTTCGATTTGAGCTTTTCCAGCCCGGCGCGCAACTGTTCGCCGCGCGCGCGAACGTTGGCCAGCAGCTTTTCGCGCTCGACCACGGAGAGAAATTCCAGCGCCGCGGCGCAAATCAGCGGGCCGCCGCCGAACGTGGTGCCGTGCAAGCCCGGCGAAAACGCGGAGGCGAATTTCTCGCCGGCCAGAATCGCGCCCAGCGGCAGGCCTCCGGCGAGCGGTTTGGCGATGACCGCAATATCCGGCAGCGCGCGGAATTTCTGGTAGGCGAAGTAGCGGCCCGTGCGGCCCAGGCCGCACTGGATTTCATCGGCGATGAGCGCGGCGTCGTGCTGCGTGCAGAGCGCGCGGGCGCGGTTGTAAAAGGCTTCGCTGACCGGGAACACGCCACCTTCGCCCTGAATGGGCTCGAGGATGACGGCGCAAACGTTCTCGTCGAACTTGTATTCGAGGTCGGCGACATCGTTGAAGCGCACAAATACGGCGCCGGGCATGAGCGGCTCGTAGGGCTCGCGGTATTTGGCCGCCGCGGTCACGGCCAGTGCGCCAAACGTCCGCCCGTGGAAGGAATGCTCGAGGGCGAGAATTTTCGTCTTTACCGGAGGGTTATCGGCGCCGGTTTTTTTGCGCGCGTAGATGCGCGCTAGCTTCAGCGCGCCTTCGATGGCCTCTGTGCCGCTGTTGGTGAAAAAGACGCGGTCGAGCTTCGACCACTTGGCCAGTTTCTCCGCAAGCGGACCCTGGTAAGGATTGTGAAACAGGTTGGAAACGTGAATGGCGCGCGCGGCTTCGCGGCGCACGACGCGCACGATGCGCGGATGCGCATGTCCCAGCGCGTTGACGGCGATACCGCCGAGAAAATCAAGGTAGCGCTTGCCGCGGTCGTCCCACAGGTAGCAGCCCTTGCCGCGCGTGAACACCAGCGGGGGCCGCTTGTAGGTGTTCATCAGGTAGCGGTCAGCGGCGCGGCGCGCGCCGGCAAGGCTCATCGGCTCACCACCTCGTCAGGTTCCGGCACGGAGGTCTCGCTGCGGCGGCGCGGAGGCTGCGTCTTCCTGGCGGGGAAGAGCGGCGTGACCTTCGTACCGGGAAACTTTGTGCCGTTCGCGGCTTTGAGCAGCCCGTCGGGCACGCCGCCGCCGACGATGCGCACCTGGCGCACGCCGCCGGAAAGCGCGCGCTTGCACGCTTCTAGCTTGAGCACCATGCCGCCGGAAACTTTGTTCTGGCGAATCAGCGCTTCGACCTCCTCGCAGGATAGCGCCTGCAGAACTTTTTCGCCGTCGAGCACCCCGGCAACATCCGTGAGGAAAATCAGGCGGTCGGCGCGGACGAATTCGGCGCAGGCGGCAGCCATGTGGTCGGCGTTGATGTTGTAGAGCTCGCCATCGGCGCCCATGCCGAGGCAGGCCGCCACGGGCACCACGCCCGCGCGCCACAGCGACTCGATGAATTCGACGTTCGCGCCGGTGAGGTAGCCGACGAAGCCGAGACGCCCAGTGACTTCGCCGACTTGCATGGGCTCGGCAGTGAAGCATTCGGCATCCGCGGCGGAGACGCCCACGGCGGGAACGCCCTGCCGGGAAATCGCTGCGGCGAGGCGCTTACTGAGCAGCCCCGCGAAGACCATCACGCCGACGTCGCGCGTTTCGCGGTCGGTGACGCGCAGCCCGTTGACGAAATTGCTTTGAATGCCCATGCGCGCGAGCGTGGCGGTGAAGATTTTTCCTCCGCCGTGGATCACCAGCAGCTCATTGCCTGCCTGCGCGAGCTGCGCGACCTGCAGCGCGATGTTTTCGACGGCTGCGGAATCATCCAGCAGCGCGCCGGCCAGCTTGATGACAAGTCTCATAGCAGCGCGGCTTCCTCCGGAGCCCCTAACATCCAATTCAGGTTTTGCACCGCCTGACCGGCGGCGCCTTTCCCCAGATTGTCGAGACACGAAACGACGATCAGCCGCTCGCCCGATGCGTCGAGCGCGAAGCCGATGTCGCAGAAATTGGTGTGCGCGACGTGCTGCAATTCCGGCAGCTTGCCTGCCGGCCAGATACGCACCAGCGGCCGCCCGGCGTAGAACTGGCGGTACAGCGATTCGATTTCGTCGGCGGCGCGCGGCGCGGCCAGCCACAGCGATATCGTGGAAAGAATGCCGCGAGCCACGGGCAGCAGATGCGTGGAGAAGATGACGTCGCGGTGCGCTAGGCCAAGATGCTCGGTGACTTCCGGTGTGTGCCGGTGAGAGAAAAGTCCGTAAGCGCGGAAGTTCTCGTTGACTTCCACGAAGTGCGTCTCGCGCTTGGGTTCCTTGCCCGCGCCGGTGGTGCCCGATTTGCAGTCGCAGACCACGCCGCGCTCTTTGGCAATCCAGTCGGCTTCGATCAGCGGGCGCAAGCCGAGGATGACGGACGTCGGGTAGCAGCCGGGATTGGCGACGAGGCGCGCGTCCGGCAGGGAAGCGGAATACATCTCCGGCAAGCCGTAGACCGCGCCATCGAGCAACGGACGCGGCGGCGCGGGCAGCTTGTACCAGGAAGAAAAAGTTTCGGGATCGCGGAAGCGGAACGCGCCGCTCAGGTCCACGACGCGCAGGCCGGCGTCGAGCAACTCCGGCACAAGCTCCAACGAAGCTTCGTGCGGCGTGGACAAAAACACGAATTGCGCGCCGCTCTCCTTCACGGCCTTCGCCGAATACGGGCAGCACGGCGCTTCGCCCCAGCCGCGCAGCTCGGGAAACAGCTCCGTGAGGCAGCGGTGCTTGGCCGCGCCGTCACGCAAAAAGAATGTCGGCTTTTCGAGGTGGGGATGCCGGAGCAGCAACTTCGCGAGCTGGAAGCCCGCGTAGCCCGTCACGCCGACGACCCCGACCCGTGCGGGGCGAGCGTTCATCGGATCATGTCCTCCATCCTCTTTTGAACAATGAGACGAGTGCGGGATGAGGGCGTGACAATAAGGATGGTGTCGTCGCCGGCGATGGTGCCGGAAACTTCCTTCCAGGCTTCGACGTCAAGAGCGCGGGCGATGGGCTGCGCGCCGCCGGGCGGCGTCTTCAGCACGAGCAGATTCTGCGCCGGGCGCAGGTCGGTGAGGAATTCGCGCAAGGCGCGCTCCAAAGCGGCCAGCGGCGGTTCTTCCGCCACCAGCGGCTTATAGCCGGAGGCGGTTTTCACCAGGCGCAACTCCTGCAAGTCGCGGGAGAGCGTGGCCTGCGTGACGCGCATGCCCAGATGCAGCAACCGGCGCCGCAATTCGTCCTGGCTCGTGATGGCTTCGCTTCCGATCAATTTCAAAATCTGTCCGTGACGGAACTTTTTCTGTGCGCCCATGTGTACGCGCGATCAAGAATATACAATCAACTGTATATTTATACAGCGGCGATTAGGGGCATGTCAACTGAAATTTGTAAAAATTTCACAGTAGGATGACGAGGCTGCCGGAAAAAGCTAACGCAGAGGCGCGGAGTACGCAGAGAAACGCAGAGAAGACCGGCAGAGAGGAGAGATCCTTCGGGCCGATAGAAGGCGTCGGCCCTCAGGATGACAGCTTGCAAGTCTAGCGGGCGGGGCCGGTGTAGGGATTGTTGAAAGTGAAGGCGACGGGAACGGTAGAACGCACTGGGCGTCCGCCCAGCCGCGCCGGCCGGAAGCTCCACCTGCGGACGCATTTTTCCGCCTCGGGCGTGAGCGACTTGATGTCCTTGATCACTTTCACATTTTCAATGGCGCCGGACGCGTCCACGGTGACTTCAAGGACGACGGTGCCGAAGGCGGCACTGGTCGGCGGGAAATACAGCTCGGCCGTGGAGACGACCTCGGCGGCGTCGAAACGCGCAGCCCTTCCCGGATATTGCGGAGCGGCCATGGCCATCGCCGCGAGGGATAAGAATGCCAGGAGACAAGACAATCGGCGCATCGTAGTTCCTCCTCTATCGCTCTGAACATTTAGATGGGGAAAGCTTGCAGGGCGTTTGAAGCGATCCAGGCGAAAATCGAAAAGCGAAAAACGAATACCGGAAAACGGGCTGTCAGGGTGGCGAAAAGCGAATCCGCGAAAAATACGGCGGGAGCAAGCTCCCGCACTCCAAGAAGGCGAAAACCAGGCGAAGACTTCCTGCATCTAATACGGAGGAGGCCACCGTGGCGGTACAACTGTTCCTGCCTGTGCCCATGAGCCGCGCCCAACTGCGGCGCCTGCAAGCGCTGTGGCACAAGTGGACTCGCCGACTGCGGCTTTCGCGCGATGCCGACCGCGAGCTGCGTCATTACTACATCGAGCGATTCACGAACGGCCGCGCCACAACCACAAAAGATTTGAGCAATCTGGACGCGGCGCGCGTAATCGAGCGACTCGAGCGCCTGGTGGAAGTTGCGTCAGCAAAGTACAACGATGCAGCCGGGCTCGCCGGGCGGCATGGCTATCCGGAATGGCGCCGCGTGCCGCCGACTGCCGCGGCGTGGCAGGCGCTGTGGGCCTGCGTCCACGAACTGGGAATGGACCGCGGTCAGCTCGACTATTTCATCCGCCGGCACTACATCAGCCGGGGCCTGCGCGGACTGGCGGACATTCACTCCATGGCGGATTTGAATCGCGTCCTGTGGGGACTGAAGGCCATCCTGCGCCGCGGGCCGAGTCCGAAGCGCGCCGCGCGGTTTCCTCTCAAGAAAGCAGCTTAATTCGAGCTTGCTTGTGTACCTCAGGGGCTAAAGCCCCTTTTTCTTCCAACCATCGAATGTCGCGGCTGAAGCCGCGACCCACAAAGCGGTGCCGAAGCGCCGCATTTCAGATGGCGGGCTCAAGCCCCGTTTCTACCAACTATCGAATTTCGCGGCAATAGTCGGCACCCACAAACCGGGGCGCAGCAAGCTTCGGTTCACAGGGCGGGAAGAAAGCGGTACCGGAAAGATGCCGGCGGTACGGACCCTTCGCTTCGCTCTGGCCAAGAGGGAGTAACGAAAAGGCTACGCGCTGCGACGAAGAGTTTGCTTCGCTCCGGGAACGGGATTCTAATGCAGCCGATTCCGCGCGCAGGAACGTTTGGGACC
>DASYRO010000155.1:0-5285 GCA_036004385.1 Candidatus Acidiferrales bacterium | reverse complement strand
GAAACCGAGGAACGCCGCATCGCCGTCAAGCCCCCGCGGCTGGGCGAGAGTCTCAAGCTCATTTGGGCGTCGCCGTATATTCGCTCCATTTCCATCTTGATCCTCACCGCGTCGATCGTCACCAGCGTCGCCGGATGGCAGTTCAAAGCTCTGTCCAAGATGTTTATTCCGGGCAAGAACGAGCTGGCCGCGTTCTTTGGCGACTTCTATTTTTATGCAGGCATTGCCGGATTGCTGGTGCAACTTCTGTGCACGGCGCGGTTGCTGCGGCGCTTCGGATTGGGCACGGCCCTTTTCATCGTGCCGGTGGCGATGCTGCTCGGCTCGATCGGCGTGCTGGTGTGGGGAGCCGTCACCATCTGGGCGGCGATTTTCCTGCGCTGCGGAATCAATGTTTTCCAGTACTCCATTGATAAGCCCAGCGTCGAGCTTCTGTACTTGCCGGTGGCCGCGAACATCAAGAATCAGGTGAAATCGTTTGTGGATACGGTCGTCTGGCGCTTCGGCGATGGCCTGGCCGCCGTCGGCGTGCTCGTGTTCGCCACCACACTTGGTGTGAGCGCATCGCGCATCAGTTGGGTGAATGGAGTATTCATCGCCGGCTGGTTCGTTGCTGCGTTCGTCGCCTACCGCCAATACGTCGGGACGTTGCGTGAATGTATTCAGAAGCACCGCCTGGATACCGAGCGCGTCACCGCGCCGGTGCTGGACCGCTCCACGCTGGACATCTTCGCCGCCAACCTGCGCCCCACGGATCCCAAGGAGCTGCTCTATTCGCTGAGCCTGTTTGAAGTTGGCAAGCAGCAGGCCACACATCCGGCAATCCGCGAACTGCTCAATCATCAGGATGCCGCCGTGCGGCAGAAGGCGCTTTCCATTCTCGCCGGCGCGCGCGACCGCACAATCATCCCGCAGGTGGAACAGCTCCTACAGGATCCCAGCCTGGAGGTGCGCACGGAAGCGCTCCTCTATCTTTGCCACTTTTCGCAAGTGGACCCGCTCGAGCGCATTCAGGAGCTCGGCGATTTTTCGGATTTCTCGATTCGTTCCGCGATGGTCGCCTTTTTGGCGCGGCCGGGCGATACACAGAATCTCGAAGCGGCTCGCGTCATGTTCGACGCCATGGTGCACGAGAAGGGCGCCGAAGGGAAACGCACGCGCCTGGAGGCCGCGCGTCTCCTCGCCGGCCTGCCCGACGAGTTTGAACCGCAGCTCCGCGCGTTGCTCGCCGATGAGGATCTCGAAGTGGCGCGGCACGCCATCCGCGCCGTGGGCTCGCTCAACAAGCGCCGCCTGGTGATGAAGCTAATCGACCGCCTGGGCCATCCGGACCTTTCGGCGGACATTGCGGAGACGCTGGCGAAATTCGGCGACCGCATCGTCGGCACGCTGCGCGACCACATCAGTGACACCGCGGTGCCGCTGCAGATCCGCCGAGAGATTCCCGGCGTGCTTGCGCAGATCGGCACAGCCGCAGCCCAGAACGCGCTGATGGAAAACCTGCTGGAATCGGATGCCCTGTTGCGTTTCCGAATCCTGTGCGCGCTGAATAAGCTGCACCAGGCTCATCCCGAAGTCGACCTGGACATCCAGATGGTGGAAACGATCCTGGCCGCGGAAATCATGGGACATTACCGGTCCTATCAAATCCTCGGCACCTTCGGCGGCAAGCTGGATAGCGACGACCCCGTGGCGCGCGCGCTGCGCGAGTCCATGAACTCGGAAGTGGAGCGCATTTTCCGCCTGCTCTCGCTGCTCTATCCGCAATTTGATTTTCACAGCGCGCACGTCGGCCTGCAGTCCGAGAGCGCGACGGTACATTCCAACGCGCTGGAATTCCTGGACAACATCCTGAAGCCGCAGCTGCGTTCCGTGCTCGTGCCGCTGCTGGATGGAGATATCACCATCGAAGAGCGCGTAAAAATCGCCAACCGCATGGTCGGCGCCAGGGTGGAAAGCCGCGAAGACGCCGTGGCCGCGCTGGTGGCTAGCGACGATCCGTGGCTGAAATCCTGCGGCGCGTACGCCATCGGCACGCTCGGCCTCACAGCACTGGAGTCCTTCCTCGACGAATGCCTCCTGCACTCCGACCCCTTGCTCCGCGAAACCGCGCGCTGGGCCAAGCTGCGCCTTGCCGCCGGCGCGCAGGCCGCCAACGCGTAGAATCCGAAAACCGAAAAACGAAAATCGAAAAGCGGAGAGCAATGCTAGCACACCGCCTCCTCATTGACTGTTTGCTCTGCGTTTCTCTGCGGGCTCTGCGCCTCTGCGTTATCTTTTGTTGGTGTCGGAGACTGCGTCTGTTGGTGCATCGTTGACTTAATCTCGTTCGGTGCCTAAGATTCTCGCGCTCGCGGAAACGCGTGCGCGATTTCTCGCGTCTGCAAGCTTGACGCATTTCGAAGCGTCGTCACATCCGTAAGCCCTCGTGGAGGCTGTTTCCATGCGAATCCATCGCCTGCTGCGCTGCACCGTCATTTTTCTATTGTTCGCTGCGTATGCCGCGGCCCCTCTCGCTTCAGCACAGGACAAGCAGGAGCTCCCCACGCCGGAAAAGTTTCTGGGCTTCCGCGTGGGCACGGACAAAAAACTGGCGCGCTGGGACCAGGTGGTCGAATACATGCGCCTGGCCGCGAAAGCCTCTGACCGCGTGCGTATCGCCGACCTGGATAAATCCACGATGGGCAATCCATTTATCCTGCTGACGATTTCGTCGCCGAAAAATCTCGCGCGGCTGGCGGAAATTCAGGCCGACCAGCGCAAGCTGGCCTATCCCTACTCGCTGGACGAAAAATCCGCGGAGGCGATCTTCGCGAAAAATCCGGTGGTGGTGCTGATTACCATGACGATTCATTCCAGCGAAGTCGGCTCCACGCAGATGTCGCTGGAGCTGGTGCACCGCCTGGCGACGGAGCGCTCGCCCTACATCGAGAATCTTCTCGACAACGTCGTCTTTCTGCTCGCTCCTTCCGTGAACCCCGACGGCCAGGTGATGATCGTGGACTGGTACAACAAAAACGTCGGCACGGAATTCGAATTTGCACCCATGCCCTGGCTGTATCACAAATACGTCGGCCACGACGACAACCGCGACGCCTTCATGCTGACGCAAATCGAAACGCGCAACGTGATCCACGTGCTCTACCGCGACTGGTTTCCGATGATTTTCCTCGATGAGCACCAGATGGGTTCGAATGGCGCGCGCATTTTTGTGCCGCCGTTTTCCGACCCCATCAATCTGAATCAGGATCCGCTGGTGCGCGCGGAATCCAGCCTGCTCGGCATGTACATGTTTAACGCGCTGAACGCCGCAGGCTACGAAGGCGTGGTCTATGGACAAAACTATCCGTGGTGGTATCAGGGGCCGGCGAAAAACGGCGCGTGGTGGCACAACATGGTCGGCCTGTTGACGGAAGTGGCCAGCACGCGCCTCGCGAGTCCCATCGAACAGCAGCGCGCACAGCTTTATGCGCCGCCGCGCCCCGCGACTCCCGCGGGCGAAGGCGTTCCCGGCGGTGGCGGAGGCGATCCCCGCCGTCCGCTACCTCCTCCCACGGACACGTGGGCACGCACCGAATATCCCAAGCCGTGGCTCGGCGGCACGTGGCGCCTGCGCGACATCGTGGATTACGAGCTGACCATTACCTACGCGCTGCTCGAAGGCGCGGCGGCCAATCGCGTCATGTTCCAGCGCAATTTCTACAATCTGAATCGCAAGGCCATTGAGGCTGGGAAAAAAGGCGATCCCTTCGCCTACGTGATTCCCGCGCAGCAGGACGATCCCGGCGCCGTCTGGAAACTTCTCGAGGCTCTGGATCTGACCGGAATCGAAATTTACCGGGCCAAGGCCGCGTTCGAAGCCGACGGAAAAAAATACGCCGTGGGCACGTGGGTGATTCCCATGGCCCAGCCGTTCCGCGGCTACGCGAAGGATATTCTCGAGCCGCAGAAATATCCGATGAAGCCGCCTGCGCCGGGCCAGGCGCCCGAGCGTCCTTACGACGTCACCGGCTGGACGCTGCCGCTGCAAATGGGCGTCGAAGCCATCGAAGTGAAAAAACAGTTTGAAATATCTTGGGAGCGCGTCACTCCCATTCCCACTGTGGAAGGCAAGCTCATCTCTGTCAGCCGGGCACGGAAGTCAAGAGCGACTACCTATTTGCTCCCGCACGAGCCGAACGCCAGCGCCAGAGCAGTGAATCGCCTGCTGAAAGATGACAGCGTGGAAATTTCCTGGGCCGCGGACGATTTCCGCGCGGGCGATGCGACGCATTCGGCGGGCACCATTCTGTTCCGCGGCAGGGCGGGCAAGGACATTGCTGCGGCGATTGAAAAAGTCGCGAAGGAAACAAATGTTGCCGTGAGCGCGATGGACGCGGCGATTACCGTTCCGTCGTGGAAGCTGCGCGCGCCGCGCATCGGACTCTACCAGCCGTGGATCGCCAGCATGGATGAAGGCTGGACGCGCTGGCTGCTCGAGCAGTACGACTTCCCGTACACGTCGCTGCACAACGCGGACATTCGCGCGGGCAGGCTCGGCGAGAAATTCGACGTCATCGTGTTTGCCAGCCAGTCCAAGAACAGCATCTTGAACGGCAACCGCGGCGAATGGGTGCGCCCGGAATATCGCGGCGGGCTGGGCGACGACGGCGCGAAAGCGATTGAAGAATTCGTGCGCGGTGGCGGCACCATCGTCGCGCTCGACGACTCCACCGATTTCGCGATTGATACGCTTGGCCTGCCCGTGCGCAATACCCTGCGCGGCGTGACTGCGGATAAATTTTATTGTCCCGGCGCCGTGCTGCAAATTTTCGTGGATAACCACAATCCCGTAGCCTACGGCGTGCCGCAAAAAACGTCGGCGTATTTTCTGAACAGCCCGGCGTTCGAGCTGACCGCGCCGTTCACCACCAATGCCGCTCGCGCCGTGGCCAAGTATCCTTCGACGAATCCTCTACAAAGCGGCTGGATCGGCGGCCCGGAATATTTGTACGACAAAGTCGGCGTCGCTGAAGCCAACGTCGGCAAGGGCCGGGCAATCCTGATCGGCTTCCGCGCGCAGTTCCGTGCCCAGCCCCACGCCACGTTCAAGCTGTTGTTCAATTCGCTGTTCTGGTCGGCGGCGACGATGCAGGGAAAGTGATGGAGAAGAGCTCCAGTCCGGCGACGAATCGACTCGCCTGGGGTTTCTTGCTGGGGATTGCGATTGGCGCTCTAAGCGCTGGCGTCACTGTTTTCTTGGCGTCGGAGCCTCTCGACAATCTCAAAATAATGGCCAAGCTGCT
>DASYRO010000154.1:0-4155 GCA_036004385.1 Candidatus Acidiferrales bacterium | reverse complement strand
GCGCTGAAGGGCACGAATTCGGATTTGGTCATGCGCGCGATGATGCGCGCCAGCGTCGTCTTGCCGCAGCCCGGCGGGCCCCAGAAAATCATGGAAGAAAGTTCGTCGCGCTCGATTTGCGTACGCAGCGGCTTGCCCGGGCCGAGCAGATGCTCCTGGCCGACAAATTCGTCGAGCGTCTGCGGACGCATGCGGTCAGCCAGCGGCCGCGGCGCGCCGCGGGCGGTTTCTGTCGGACTGATCGTATCGAAGAGACCCATAACGTTGTCATCCTGAGGCCCGACGTTTTTATCGGGGCGAAGGATCTCGATTATTCCCGTGAAGCATTACGTTGCCGCGCGACAAATGTAGCGGCGCGCTTTAGCGCGGCACAACGCCCGTGCTTCGTTGCCGCGCTGCTTCGTAAAGAAGCACAGCCGCGGCGACGGCGGCGTTGAGCGATTCCACCGGCGAAGCGAGCGGGATACGCACGCGCACGTCGGCGGAGCGCTCGACTTCCGCCGGCAGCCCGGCGCCTTCGTTACCGATGAACAGCGCGCAGGGTTCCGTGAAATTCGCCGATGACGGATGAATCGCGCCTTCGGTTTGAGCGGACGACGCGGCAAAAAGTTGCAAGCCGGCCACGCGAAGCTGCGCCATCATCACCGCCGGCGCGATGCCGCTCACAATCGGTAAACGCAGCGCCGAACCAGCCGAGCTGCGCAGCGCCTTGGGCGAAAACGGCTGCGCCGTGCCGCGCGCGGCAACCACGCCCGTCGCGCCAAACGCTTCCGCCGAGCGCACAATCGTGCCCACGTTGCCCGGGTCCTGCACGCCGACCAGCACGACGACGAGCGGCGTCCCAGTGGAAAGCAAATCGTCGAACCCAGTCTCGCGCGGACGCACCAGCGCGGCGATGCCCTGCGGCGTTTCCGTGCCGCTGACGGAATCGAATAGCCGATCCGACGTGCGAAGGAGCTGCACTTCGCGCGTGAGTCGCGGCGAAAGTCTTCCTAAATGCCGCTCGCCCGCCGCGCTGACCAGCACCGCTTCAATGGCCAGCCCGCTGCGCAGCGCTTCCTGCACCAGATGCACGCCTTCGACGCCGATGGCGCCGTCGTCAGCCGGGCCGGACTTCAGCGCGGCGCGAAATTTCTTCAGCCAGCGATTCTCGCGGCTGGAGATGAGTTCGGCGCGGCGCGATTGCATGGAAGCCTGCTGCGGCATCGCGTTCAGCGTACCACAGTCGATTTCGGATTGAGTGATTCGTGATTTGTGATTAAGTGATCAAGGACCGCAATTATCCCTGACGACACGAATCAGGGTAGGCGGTACAGGTTCAACTCGTATTGGTTCCCGACGACAAAGTGCGTTCCATCGGGAGAGAGCGCCGACCAAGACTGCCGCTCCGGCAAGGCCTTCACGCGCATAACGGCAATTTCCTGCGCAGTCTCCGTGTCGTAAATCACGAAGTATTCGTAAGTCAGTCGGAATGGATCGCCGCTTCCGTCGCTATAAGCGACAGCGAACCGCCTGCCATTACGGGACACTCCCGCAAAGTTTATTTCCCCGGCTCGCTTTTCTGTCTCTCGGAGGATTTTCCCCTGAAGATCTAGGATCCAGATCTTTCCGCAGCCGGCGACGAAAACACGCTCATCATTGAGAAATTCGGGTCGCCCGCCGCAAGCGCCGTGGTAGAGCAAGCGCTTTTCCTTCTCGTCTATGAGCGTCACGAAGCCTTTGTCTTTCGGGAAGTCGCGAATCCACCACGAATTGTCGGTGACGACGGCGCGCGTGCTCACCGACGTCGGGACCGATTCAGTGAGGCGACGATCGGTGGGAGTAAGTGTGCTCGCGTCGATGAGGGTGGTTCCCGGCGTGGTCTCCCAGGCGATCGTACTTCCGTCCGGTGACATGTAAATAGCGCGACCGTGATCCGGCGCGAAGCGCGGCCCACTTTCTGAAAGATCCGGGTTTAACTTCGTAAGCGTCCAGTTGCCATAGATGACGTGCTCATCCTTGGTGGAGTAGAGGTATGGCGTGGATCCCCATTTTCCGACAAATTCTTTCGTGTTCTTAACGGCTCCGGTCCTCACATCGATGGAAACCAAGCGGAAGACTGCCATCGGCGTATTACCCTCGTAAGGCGCCGCGCCTGCCTCGTAGCTCACAAGGATTCGGTTTGCAGCAAAAACCACTTGCCGCCTGGATGCAAAAGACGAACCCGTGTTCATGGCCGATGATGCGTTTTTGTCCAGCACGATGGACCATAGTCTTTGTGGTTCTGGCGATTGGGCGGCTAGGCTCGCGAGAAACAGAATAGACAGAAGAACATTTCGGCACACGAAATGCGCAGCGCGCGAATTCACGCCGCAAGTGTACTACACGCTGCGCACGGGTAAAGCCGGCGTTGCGCAGGCAGCCGATCTTGGCTGCAACTCCGGGGGTCCGCACAGGGATGTGTGCTGCGCTACCGTACGGGCTTTTTGTTGCGCGAGGGAATAGGGCTGTGATAATTTGCGGGGCATTGCAGGTCTGCCTCCTTCCGGATGAATCGGTGCGCGGCAGAGCGAGCACACTTTGTCAGCCGAGATTCTGAAGGTCACACAGCAAGCGCCCGAGGCGCCTCACATCCAGTACGCGGCCACATTCATCGTCCGCGGAGATGTGATCGGAATTCCCACCGACACTTTCTATGGCCTTGCCGCCGACCCCTTCAATCTGAAAGCGGTCGAGCAAATCTACCGCATCAAGGGACGCCCGGAAGCGCGCGCGCTGCCCATCCTGGTGAATTCCCTCGAGCAGGCGGTGACGCTGGCGCGCGACCTGCCGCCGATCTTTCTCAAACTCGCGGAAAAATTCTGGCCGGGCGCGCTGACGTTGGTGGTGGACGCGACGCACAAGCTGCCGCTCAAAGTGACCGCCAACACGGGACGCGTCGCGCTGCGCTGGCCGAATTCGCCGGTGGCCTGCGCGCTGATTAACGCCGCGGGAACGCCGGTGACCGGCACGAGCGCGAATCTTTCGGGTTGGCCGGCGTGCTCCAGCGGCGACCAGGTGGTTCGCCAGTTGGGCGACCGCATCCCCCTGGTGATTGATTCCGGTGATACCGGCGCGGCGCTGGGCTCGACCATCGTCGAATTGCGCGGCGATGATTGGCGCGTGCTGCGCGAGGGACTGCTGGCCGAGGCGGAAATTCAAAACGTCATTGATGATTGAGACCAATTCAAAACATTAACGCAGAGGGACAGAGGACATCGAGCAAGCCGAGGAGAGATCCTTCGCTGCGCTCAGGATGACATCGCAGGCTATCGCGACGTTTACCGCAGAACAATTCCCGTCAAAAAATCATAATCACCGGCCGGTGTGAGCTGCACATTGGTGACGCGCGAGCGGTGCACGCAGACATTATCCAGATACCACAGCGTGAGGTAGGGCAAATCCTCGGCGATGATTTTCTGCGCGTCGGCGAGCAGCGCGCGGCGTTTGGTGCGGTCCATTTCCACGCGCGCCAGGTCGAGCAGCGTATCGAGCTGCGCATTGCGATAACGGCCGCGGTTCGCGCCGTTGGGCGGAATTTTTCCTGAGTGAAAGACAAATTCAAAAATGTCGGGATCGTTGTTGGCGCCGATCCAGCGCAAGGTGAAAATCTGGAACGCGCCGCGGACCATGTCGGATGAAAGCGTGGCGAATTCGAGCGAGCGCACCTGCAAGTCCACTCCGACGCGGCGCCACTGGTCTTGCAAGGCGGCGCCCAGCAGACGGGAGAGTTCGTCAGTGGATGTTTTCAGAGTGAGCTGCAGGCGTACCCCTGCGGCGGATTTTCGCGGGAAGCCAGCGGCGTCTAGCAACTGCTCGGCGCGCGCGGGATCGTAGTCGTAATGGCGAATGTCCGATCCAAATGCCCAGTGATTGGGCGGCAGAAGCGTGTCGGCGGGGCGCGCCTGGTCGCGCATCAGGTATTTGACGAGCTGCGCGCGGTCGGTGGCGTAGGCCAGCGCCTGGCGGACTTCGCGGCGTGCGAGAACGGGATCGTCGAAATTGAACGCGAGATAGACAAGATTGGTGCCCGGCTGTTGCGTTACCGCCAGGCCGGAAATTTTCGCAAGCGCGGGGACCGTGTCCGGCGAAAGCGAATTGAGCGCGACGTCCGCGGCGCCTTTACGCAATTCGAGC
>DASYRO010000153.1:0-4211 GCA_036004385.1 Candidatus Acidiferrales bacterium | reverse complement strand
TGTGTGGGCTCACGCTTTCGACTCGGTTGGGTTTTGTGTGGATGCACGGAGTTGTTCCAGGAATTCCTCACGATCTTGAATGGCCTTGAATGACCGCCGAGATTTCTCGGTGAGATAACGCTGGCCTTTGATTTTCGAGTTCTGGAGGAAGTCGGCCCAGCCGTGGAGTTGCCGCGCGATTTCCTCGGCAAGAGATTTCGAATTTGAAATTTGAGATTTAAAATCCGCGAAGCCATCCACACGCTCCAGCAATCCCAGCATGGAGCGGACTTCCCCAGCAGAGCCGCGGGCGATATACAGAAACGTCAGGAGCTCCTGGTTCGTGCCGCGCTCAAAGCCTTCCGCGATGTTGTTAGAAATGGAGACGGCGGCGCGCTCCAATTGATCGCGCAGGCTGTAGCGGTTCCTGAATTCAGGTTTCGCTGTCAACTCGTAGACTTTTATGGCGAGTTCAATCGCTGAATTCCAAACTGGAAGATCCTCGAAACGGTTATATTTCATGGGGACTCCGTCTTAACGTTTTCAATTTCAAATTTGAAATTTGAAATTTCAAATTCAAATAACGGAACCCGAGAACAATCGATCTCTCAAGTAAGAATCATCAGCAACGCTGCGTATCGCGAAAGACAGCACTGTTCAATTCTACATGCCGAGAAGCCGCAGATTCTCGTTCGGAGCCTATCTCGATCCACCGAACTCGACAGGTGAAGCCGAGCCCCCGCAACTCGCATTCAACCGGTGGTTACTCGCCACCGCTTCACTCGTACCGGATGGCCTCCACCGGGTCCAGGCGAGCAGCCTTGGTGGCCGGGTAGATGCCGAAGATCAGCCCGACGGAGACGGACACCAGGAAGGCCAGCGCGACCGACGCGGGCGTGACAATGGTGGTCCAGCCCGCCAGGCGGGCGATCAGTCCGGACATGCCGAAGCCGAACGCGATGCCCACCATGCCGCCGACGAAGGAAATCAGAATCGCTTCGATGAGGAACTGGCGGACGATGTCGCGTTGCCGCGCGCCCACCGCGCGGCGCACGCCGATTTCGCGGGTGCGCTCGAGGATGCTGGCCAGCATGATGTTCATGATGCCGATGCCGCCGACCAGCAGCGAAATGGAAGCGATGGCCACCATCACCATGTCGAAGATGCGCTGCGTGCGTTTTTGCTCGGCCAGCAACTCCGCGGGAACAATGACGCTGAAATCGCCGGCATTGCGGTGCGAGGCATTCAAGATGCCGCGCACCACTTCGGCGGTCCGGATGCTGTCGGCCTGCGGCTCGAGCTGCAGATAGATGCCGTCAATCTCGTCTTTCATTTCGCTGCGGTTGTCTTCGATGCGGAAGAATGCGGCTTTCAACGGCACATAGATCATGTTGTTGCGGTCCTGCGCGGGGACACCGGAAATGTCCGTTTGCAGGCTGACCTGCGGCGCCACCACGCCGATCACGCGAAACCACTGGTCATTGGCCTTGACAAATTTATCCAGCGGATTGTCCTGGCCGAACAGGCTGGCGCGCGTGGCTTCGCCGAGAACGCAGACGGAGGCAGCGCGGTCGTTTTCGCTGCTGTCGAAAAAGCGCCCCGCAACCACTTTGAGGCCGGCGATGCGCTGATAGGCAGGCTCCACGCCATACACCACGGGCACTTCGCGCTGCGGCTTGGGAAACATCCGCGAGGGAATGATGCGCTTGCGCGGCGTCGAAGCGGAGATGCCGGTGACATTGGCACGAATCACGCGATGATCGCGAAACGTCAGGCCAGGAGAGATTTTCCGGACTTTCTCCAAATCGTCCCAGGCCACTGCTTCTTTGGCTTCGACGATGAGGTTGCGCACGCCGAGCTGCTCGATGAAGGCCATCACCTGCTGCTGCGCTCCTGCGCCGATGGAGAGCATGGCCACCACCGCGGCCACACCGAAAATCATGCCCAGCATGGTGAGCAGCGAGCGGAGCTTATGCAGGAGAAGATTTTGCAGGCCGAGATGGAAATCGGGAAGGTACTGCGACCAGGTTCGATGGCGCAGCGCCTCGTCGGCAGTGCGCTCGCCAATCACTTCGCGCCCCCCGCTTTGATAGCGGGGCCGACGGGAGCGGACGTGGCTTTTCCGGGATGCCGGTTCTTGGCGTCGGGATTGACCAGTGCGATCTCGTCGCCTTCCTTGAGATTTTCCACGGCCACCAGGCTTTCCGTGCGGTGCTTGATCTGCACTTCACGCGGCTCGAACTGATCGCCACTGCGGACGTAGGCCACCGGCTTGCCGTCCTTTTCAAACAAGGCCTGGCGGGGAAGGTACAGTGCGTCGCGAACCTGCTCACCCACAATGATGACCTGCGCGGTGGTTCCCGGACGGAGGTCAGGAGTGATTTTCTCGAGCTGGAACGTGGCGTCGAATTTGCGTTCCGCGCCGGTGGAACCCCACCAGCCGCCGCGGGAGGTGGTGCCGGCAACGGTTTTGACCTTACCGGAAAGCATCTGATCGGGCAGGGCGTCCACGCGAACTTCGATGGGCTGGCCCGGGTCAATATTGCCCCGGTCGTTCTCGCTCACCTTGGCGAGGATTTCCATGGATTCGACGTCGAGCACTTCGGCAATCACGCGGCCGGGAAAAACGAGATCGCCGGGGCGGTATTCCGGCAGGACCATGCCGGAGAAAAACCATCCTCCGGTAGAGTCCACGTTGTCCTTCAGCGCCACGAGGCCGCCGATGGGCGTTTTCACTTTCATGTTGTCGATATTCTGCTGGGCCACCTGCATGTCGAGACGTGATTTGTTGCGGCGCTCCTCCACCACCGCGAGCGATGCCTTGCTGGTGGCGGCGTGCGACTTCACGTCGTCCTCGAGTTGCGCCTGGCGGCGCTTGGCTTCCTCGAGGTTGAGCAGATTTTTCTTGGCATCAATGGCGCTGACCAGTTCGTTGCGGCTGACGTCCAGTTCGGCGCGGCGCAAGGCAAATTTGGCCTGCAAGAGGGCGACTTTGTCCTGCGCGGCCTGCACCGCGGCGTCGGCTTTGGCCTTGGTGATTTCCTGTTCGGCCTGCAATAACTGAGAGCGGGCCTGTTCCAGGTTGTATTCCTGTTCGCTGGGATCGAATTCCAGGACCACATCGCCGGCGTTCACGCGCTCGCCCGTCTTGGCCAGTTGAACGATTTGCAACGTTCCGCTGACCGGCGGCGCCACCAGCATGGTCGAGCGCCCGGGACGAAATTCTCCCGTGGTGTACACGCGGCGCTCGATGTTCCCGCGCTTCACGCGCACGGTGGGAATTTCCGTTTTCTGCGAGCTCATCACTGATTGCCAGGCTGCAGCAATGCCCGCGCCGGCGATGACAAGGACGACGAGCGTCACGGCAATGGCGATTTTTTTCCTCGCGCTCATCGCGTGTCCGTTTCTTCCTTCAGCGTGGGATCCTGCAAGGCCACCCGCTCGCCGGCTTTGAGTCCGCGGATGACGATTATCTGGCCGTTGCCGCGCCGCCCGGTCTCAATGGGGCGCTCCGCGAATTTGCCGCCGGAAAAAACATACGCGACGTTGCGGCCAAATTTACTGAACACCGCTTCCAGCGGAATCAAAATCGAATTGGGCACGCGGTCCACGGCGATGCGCGCCGTGGCGCTCATGCCCGGTCGGATGCGCGGATCGATTTCATCCAACTGCACAGCCAGGTCGAAATTCTTGACGATCGGCCAGGAGGAAAAATCAGGCTTGGCCAGCGGGCTGATCGAAGCGACGTGGGCCCTGATTTCTTTGTCGGGTACGGCATCAATGCGCACGCTGGAGGATTGATCGACGTTCAGGCGGCCGCGGTCGGCTTCGTCCACGCGTCCGGTGACGCGGACGGTGGTAAGGTCGGGCAATTCGGCGATAGTCGCGCCGGGCCACGCGCGGTCGCCTTCTTTGAATTCCGGCGCGCTGCCCCCGCCGCCGAAGCTGCGCGCGCGGTAGTTGGGCATGAGCGTGATCATGCCGTCCACGGGCGCGCGCATGGTCATGGAAGCAATGGCGCGCTCCGCCATGCGCACGTCATAGAGTGATTTTTCGCGCTTCTGCTTGCGGCTTTCGACGTCTGCGGCGGCGCCTTCGCGGCCGGAGGCCAGCTTCTGCTCGATTTCCTTGAGTTTCTGTTCCGCATCGGCGAGAGCGTAGCGGTTTTTTTCGCCCTCAATTTGCGAGAGGATTTCTGCTTTGCTCAAATCGAGCTTGGCGCGTTCCACGTC
>DASYRO010000152.1:0-10379 GCA_036004385.1 Candidatus Acidiferrales bacterium | reverse complement strand
CCGCGCCGCACAGCTCGGATTGAAGACTGCCGTGGTGGAAAAGGACGGCTTCCTTGGCGGCACCTGCCTGCACGTCGGCTGCATCCCCACGAAAGTCCTGCTGCACCACGCGGAGATTTATCACCATTTCAAAAACGCCGCAGAATACGGGTTCGAAGTGAAAGGCCTGAAAGTGGACTGGGCGGCGACCCTGGCCCGCAAGGATAAAATCGTCAAAAAACACGCCAAGGGGATTGAATTCCTCTTCCGCAAGCACAAGATCGAGACGATGCAGGGCTGGGGCCGCATCGCCGGGCCCGGCAAGGTGAGTGTCGAAAAAGACGAAAAGAACTCGGAAGTCGAAGCCACGAATATTATGCTGGCCACGGGCTCGGAGGCGCGCTCGTTGCCGAGCGTCGAAATTGACGGCAAGACGGTGCTGTCAAACCGCGAAATCCTCTCGCTCAAGGATGTCCCCAAGTCATTGGTTGTCGTCGGCGCCGGCGCGGTGGGCGTGGAATTTGCGTCCATTTACAAGGAATTCGGCAGCGACGTAACTCTCCTCGAAATGCTGCCGCGCGTCGTGCCGCTCGAGGATGACGATATTTCCGCAGAGCTGGACAAAGCCTTCCGCAAAAAAGGCATCCAGATCCACACCGGCGCGATGGTTGAAGCGGTGAAGAAAGACGCCAAGGGCGCGAGCGTGACGTTCAAAGAAAAGGACGGGAAGTCGCAGACTGTTTCCGCCGAAAAAGTTCTGATCGCCGTGGGACGCCGGCCGATGACCGAAGGACTCAACCTGGAAAAAACTAAAGCGAAGTTGGAGCGCGGATTCATCCACACCGGGCCGTACATGGAATCGGCGGAGCCGCGCCTGTTTGCCATCGGTGATATCGTTGCGGGCATGCCGCAACTTGCGCACGCGGCTTCAATGGAAGGCATCGTCGCGGTCACCAAGATGGCCGGGAAGGACGCGCTGCCGCTGGACCGTTTGCGCATTCCCAACGCCACTTATTGCGAACCGCAAATCGGGTCCATCGGCATGACCGAGAAAATGGCGCGCGATGCGGGACACAAAGTGAAAACCGGCAAGTTTCCGTTCGTCGGTAACAGCAAGGCCACGATTCTCGGCGCGCACGAAGGATTTATCAAGATCGTAGCCGATGAAAAGTACGGGGAAGTGCTGGGAGTGCACATCATCGGTCCACTGGCTACGGAGGTTCTCGCCGAAGCGGCGACCGCGCTGCAACTGGAAGCCACAGTGGACGACATGATGTTCATGTCGCACGCGCATCCCACCGTGTGGGAAGCCATGGGCGACGCATTTGCATCCGTGCGCGGAATGTCCATCAACGCATAGTAGGGGCTGGCGTTGCCAGGAAGCGGTTGACGCGCGAAGATTGAAGCGATGAAAGAGTGTCTACAAGTCGAGCTGGGATTCATCGGGTATGCAGAGGCGTGCGCTTTGCAGCAGGCGCTGGTGGCCGCGCGCAAAGCGGACGCCGTGCCGGATGTGCTCTTGCTGTGCGAGCACCCGCACGTTATCACGCTCGGACGCAATGGTAACCGCGAGCACCTGTTAGCGTCTGACCGCGTGCTGCGGCAGATGGGAGTGCAGTTTTGTGAGACGGATCGCGGCGGCGACATTACCTATCACGGCCCAGGGCAAATTGTCGGTTACCCGATCCTCAAGCTAAGCGAAATCCGGCGGGACGTCGGCTGGTACGTGAGGCAATTGGAAGAAGCCATGATACGCACCACGGCGGAGTTTGGAATCATGGCCACCCGACTCGAAGGGAAGACAGGCGTATGGGTCAAAACCGCCGGGGCTGGCCATGAAAAGCTCGGTGCCATCGGCGTGCACCTCAGCCGCTGGGTGACCTCGCACGGCCTTGCATACAACGTTTTCACGGACCTTCGATACTTCGACCTCATCGTGCCGTGCGGTATCGCAGGCAAGCGTGCGACGTCGCTTGAAAAGCTGCTGGGCCACACCGTGCGGCGCGAAGAAGCGGCATCGCCGCTGGCGCGCCACTTGGGAGACGTTTTCGGATTGCGCATGAATGCAGTGACGCGCGAAGAGTTCGAACATTCCTATGGAGTTCTGAATGAAGTTTCCGCTCACGCGTGAGCAGCATCTCGAGCTGTACTACTTCATGAAGTTGAACCGGCAGCTCGAAGAGCAGATGGTGAAGCTCTTCCGCCAGAACAAAATTGTCGGCGGGCTCTACTCAAGCCTGGGCCAGGAAGCGATTTCCGTGGGCACAGCCTATGCCCTCGAAAAGCGCGACTGGCTGGCGCCGATGATCCGTAATATCGGCGCGCTGTTGGTGAAGGGCTTTCGCCCGCGCGATATTTTCACGCAGCACATGGCGCGGTACACCTCGCCGACGAAAGGCAAAGACGGCACCAGCCACTTCGGCGACTTAAAAAAGCTGCACGTCGTGTCGCCGATCTCCATGCTCGGCGATCTAATTCCGGTGATGACCGGCGTGGCTGTGGCCGGCCGCTACTTGGGTCAAAACATCGTGGCGATGACCTGGATCGGCGACGGAGGGAGTTCCACCGGCGCGTTCCATGAAGGCATGGGCATGGCCGCGTCGCTGCGCGCCCCGCTCATTTGCGTGATCGAAAACAATCAGTGGGCCTACTCGACGCCGGTAAGCCGGCAGGTGCCTTTGCGGGACTTGGCAGAGCGCGCGAAAGCCTACGGCGTATCCAGTTCCATCGTGGATGGGAATGATGTCGTGGCTGTTTATCAGACGACGAGAGAGGCGGTAGAGCAGTGCCGCTCCGGCGAAGGCCCGGTGATCATCGAAGCGAAGACCCATCGCATGCGGGGTCACGCGCAACACGATCCCGCGGAATACGTGCCCAAAGAAATGATGGAGTACTGGAAGGCCCGCGACCCCCTCACCAGATACGAGAGCTATCTGACTGCGAATAAGCTGTGGAGTGAGAAAGAGAAATCGGAAATTCTTGCGCGCATCGAAAAAGAAATCCTCGAAGACCAGGAGTTCGCGGAGAACTCGCCGTTTCCTCCGCCGGAATTTGCCGAAGAGGGCGTGTATTGCGAAGGGCCGCTGCCGAATGAAGCAGAGTGGAAGAGGCCGATCGAAGAGGTGATGCCACCCAAGGCCAGCGTCAAGCCGGCGTGGACGGTGAAAGACTTTGGCGCGCTGGAGCACGCGACGCCGGCAGCGGCCCCGGCCAGTGCTCCGGGTGACGGAACGGGAGCGGCCACACAAACATCTCGACAAATAGTCAAGCCAGCAAAGAAGCCCATCACCAAGACAGCGAGCGTTAAGACTGCGGCGGCCAAGGCCTCCAGCTTGAAGGGAAGAAAATAACGTGGCTCAGGTAACGTTTCTGGAAGCAATCCGGCAGGCGCTGTTTGAGGAAATGGAGCGCGACCCCGCGGTTGTTTGCCTCGGTGAAGATATCGGCGTTTACGGCGGTGCGTTCAAGGTGACGCAGGGCCTCTTGGAACGTTTCGGGTGGGAACGAGTAATTGAAACTCCGATCGCGGAAACCGGCATCATCGGCACCGCGTGCGGGATGAGCTTCCTGGGCTTGCGGCCGGTAGCCGAACTGCAGTTCATTGATTTCATCGCCTGCTGCTTCAATCAAATTACGAACTATGCGGCGAAGTCCTACTATCTGTGGGGCGCCCCGGTTCCGATCGTGGTGCGCGGGCCTTCGGGGGGCGGCGTGCACGGCGGGCCGTTCCATTCCGCCAATCCGGAAATGTACTTCGTGCATACGCCCGGACTAAAGGTTGTGTACCCTTCGACGCCGTCCGATGCGAAAGGACTGCTGAAATCTGCGATCCGTGACAACAATCCCGTGCTTTTCTTCGAACATAAATTCCTCTATCGCCGCATCAAGGAAGAAATCCCTGAAGGCGATTACACGGTCCCATTCGGAAAAGCAGTGGTGCGCCGCGAAGGCAACGACCTGACGATTCTTTCGTACGGCGCAATGATGCACACATCGCTCGAAGCGGTGGAGCTGTTGGCTAAAGAAGGGATTGATGCGGAGCTGATTGACCTGCGGTCGCTGCTGCCACTGGACCGCGAAACGATCTTGCAGTCTGTAAAGAAGACGAACAAACTGCTGATCGTACACGAAGACACGAAAACGGGCGGGATCGCCGGCGACATCGCGGCGATTGTCTGCGAGAACGCGTTCGAAGATTTGGACGGGCCGATCCTCCGTGTCACGAGCTTGGATACGCCGGTGCCATACGCGCCTTCGCTCGAAGAGCGATTTCTGCCGAACGTCAACGATGTACTGCGAACTGCCCGCGAATTGGCGAAATACTAATTTCTGAGGAGAGATGTATGGCCATCGACGTCATTATGCCGCAAATGGGCGAAAGCATCTTTGAGGGAACGATTACAAAATGGCTGAAGAAACCGGGCGATCGCGTGGAGCGCGATGAGCCGCTCTTTGAAATCTCTACGGACAAGGTGGACGCGGAGATTCCGGCTCCGCAGAGTGGCGTGTTGAAAGAAATTAAAGTCAATGAAGGGCAAACGGTGCCGATCCAGACGGTCGTCGCGGTCATTGACGCCGCCAGTGGCGCCGCCGCACCCGCGGCAGGTCCCGCTAAAGCTGAGGCTCCTGCCAAGGCAGAGGCTCCGGCGGCGGCAAAAAAGGAAGCGGCTCCCACAGCGGCTCCTGCCGCCAAGGAAGAGGCGGCTCCCAAGGCCGCTGCACCGCCTGCACCTGCAAAGAAAGAGGGTCAAGAACAGGCAGCGGCACCGCCTACTTCTGCTCCAACTCGCCCGGAGGCAGAAAAAGTTCGCAGCTCACCGCTCGTGCGGCGGCTGGCGAAAGAGCATGACATTGATTTGTCCACGGTGCCGGGAACGGGTGCGGGTGGCCGCGTCAGTAAGAAAGACATTTTGGAGGCTATTGAGCACGGTGGACAGCGTCCAGCCGGCGCACCGGCTGCTCCCTCGGCTCCAGCGGCGCCGGGCGCGGTTGCGCGCGGGGTTCTGGAGAATGCCGTTCCGAAGGAAAAAATCTATTTTGGACGATATGAAGTCCAGCCCATGAGCGTCATGCGGCAGCGCATTGCGGAGCACATGGTAGTTTCCAAACGCGTGTCGCCGCACGTGTACTCCGTGGAAGAAGTAGACATGACGCGGATCGTGGCGCTGCGGGAAAAATCAAAATCCGAATTTGAAAGCCGCCACGGTACAAAGCTGACGTTCATGCCGTTCTTCATGCAGGCGTGCGTGGAGGGTTTGCGGGCATTCCCCACTGTCAACGCCTCGGTGGATGGAACGAACATCGTCCTGCACAAAGAAATCAATATGGGATTTGCTGTAGCGCTGGATTGGGGCTTGATTGTGCCGGTGATCAAAGGCGCGGAAGAGAAAAATTTTCTGGGGTTGCAACGCGCCATCAATGACCTGGCCGAACGCGCGCGAACGAAGAAGCTCAAGCCGGAGGAAGTGCAGGAAGCAACGTTTGCGATTACGAACCCCGGCGTCTTTGGCGGGCTGATGGGCTTGCCGGTAATTAACCAGCCGAACGTGGCGATTCTCGGGCTGGGAGCGATTCAGAAGCGACCGGTGGTGATTGAGGACGCGATTGCCATCCGCTCGATGGTGTACCTCACGTTAAGCTACGACCACCGAGTCGTGGACGGCGCGGTCTCGCACCAGTTCCTGGCCAAAGTGAAACAATCGCTTGAGAAGTGGACCGAGGCCATCCTGTAGCAAAGAATTTGCAAGTTACTGCGAATCAATAGTCCTCGCGAATGAGCAGGTACTCGAGCGTCACGTCGTTGCCGGCAGTCGTGTTGCTGAAGGTGATCGAAATAGTGACTGCCTTGGACGCGTTCGTCGCCACCCCAACGGGCTGAGTCGTGTTGTTTTTCCACACCGCACCGTAGATGCCGGTGGGTAAAGACTCGGTGTAGATATTTACGCTGGCTCCCGGCGCGCCGGTGGACATGACCGTCCAGCAAGCCTCCATTCCGAAATTCTGGCTGGCGCCAGGGCTTACTGCCGCCATGCTCCATACGACTGTTGTGCCCAACTTGAGTTTATAAATATGCGTGGGCACCGAAGACGCAGAGCTGTTGACATGGAAGCCGGCGCAGACGCGGATCGATTTCTTGTCCAGAAAAAAACTCGCCGGTATCGTGAATTGGCTGGTGAAATCCTGTTCCGTCGCGACGCTATTTGTGATTTGTTGCGCCTGATGCGAGGCGTGCAGCACGCGCGGAATGAAACCGGTCAGCGCAATATCTCCTCGACCGTTTTTCAGTGACGCTTGTGTGGTGTCATAGGCAACGTCACCGTCGGCGGTAGGAGCAGCGCCCGGCGCCTTTGGGATGATGAGCGAACCCGCCGAGCCAAAATTCTGCGTGCCGGAGCTCCAAGTGTTTCCCTGATCGGTGTGAACCGTCGTGCCGGGCGTGTCCGCTTTCACCATCGCGCGAAACGACGGAGCCGCTGCGCCGCCAGAAGACGGCCCGGCAAAAATCAGATTTGCATTCTGATTGGTGAAAAGGCTGCCAGATACGCTCGCGCAGGTAGGCGCGGCATCGGAATTCGTCGCCGTGACCACCTGATTCGTGCATGATCCAGCGCCAGCGGCCGCGCCGGAGCTGGTCACGAAATTCGTGCCATTGCCCTTCAAATAGCGTCCCGACGTCGCCGTATTGTTTGCGCCGGTGCCGCCGTTCGCGGTTGGCAGAAGGCCGCTCACTTCGCTGGCGAGGTCCACAGCGTTGCCGAGAAGTGAGACATTGGATGAGAGCCATCCATCCGCGAGTTTTCCTGCTCCATCTGCGAGAGGAATCTTGGACGCGCCGGGCGTAGTTTGCGCGCCGGCGGGATCCTGCACAACTTTCGAGGATGCGTTGAGCGAAGCATAGCCGTTAGCGGCGCCCTTGTTTGTATTGACTTCGCAAGTTGGACAGTTAATCGTGCGGTCGGCGGAGAGGTCGCCCCCACCGGAGAGGGGCGATGCGGCGGCGATCGTGCGCGATTGAACGACGGCTGTGCCCGCGACGCGGTCAGGCGCAAGAGCGCCGGCGGCGATATTGTTATCGCTGACGCCGGAAAGTTGAGCGGAGGAAGGAGAAGACACGCTCAATTTTGCCGCAGTGATCGCGCCGTCCTTCACTGATGCCTGCACAATTCCCGCGCTCGGGTTTGCGAGAGAGACGGAGACGGAATCCTGAAAATTGATGGGGTTGTTCGACGCGAGGTTCGCGCCGTTCACCTGATGCTGCGAGCCGGAGCCGCCGCCAGCTGGGTCCACACAATTGACCTGCGGCGGCGAGTTCGCGCCGTTGGATTCGAGCATCTTGCCCGACGGACACGGAGAAGGAAGCTCAATTTTTCGCGAAAGATCGGCGAGCAGGTTGGTCACCTGCGCTTCGGCGAACATCACGTTTGGCACCGGCGTGGACGCGGCACGAACGGAAGCGAGGCCCACAGGCGCAGTGCTTGACGGCACTACCCAATATTCAGTGGTAACGCGGCCAGATTTCAGCGCGTAGGTAACACGATAACTCGTCCCGAACGGGAGGGCCGTGGTGTTCGGGTAGAGTTGTGCGCTGAACGCGCCGCCGGTTACTGTCACAGTAGTTTGGCCAGCGATGACCTGGCAGGAACCGATCAGGAACGTGGGCCAGGCGATGGTCACGCGGCCGGTGGCCAACGAGCCATCCGCGTTGTACAAAGTATCCGCGATAGTCGTCTTTGCCGGGCACTGCGCCGTTGCAGAAGGAGCCAGCGCGCAGAGCCAGGCCATCGCGGCGACCGCGAGCAGAAAAAATCGAATTATCTTTGGCATCGAAGTCTCCGGAATCTTCGGGCGAACGGAAGAGGAGCGCGGCGGATCGGGACGCGAATCAGTCCTCGGCGAACGCGGCGTCAATAGCGTCGCGCAGCTTGAGCATGGCGGCCTTGAGCCGAGCCTTCTTGGCCGGGTTTTTCACTACAGCACGGATCACGGATAGCGCAAGAGTGAGAATCGTGGACTCCATGGTGCTATCACCTCCTTATTATCCGAAAAGTCGCTGCAAGAGCCAGCCGACAACGGCGCCGCCGCCCATCATCAGCCAGAGCCAGCGGTCGTGGGCGCGGACTTTATCCTCCAGTCGCTGTATGCGGCCGGGCTGGCCGTTGCCGGCGAGGTCTACAATCATCGTCTCCAGGAGCGTCAATTTTTGAACGACGAACAGCCGAAAATCATGGCTGCGAATCGGAACTTCGGAGGAGCGCTTCGGCATCGTGGGAATCCTCTCAGGTCACGGGATGGCTGGGATCTGTCCAAGCCGGCAGCTCTTTTTGCAGCCACGGAACCTTGCTGACCATCCAATCCAGGATGGAATCCGCAAAATAACCAAGAATCAGCGCGGAGCCCAGGTCGATAGAAACGTCTGCCGTAAAGTTGGTGCCCAGCGCCATGAAAATGCGCGTCAATCCGCGCGGATTGGTCAGCAGGACCCAGAAAAGCCCGGCGCAGAGCACAACACGGACGAGTAATGCGTCCCAGTTAAATGCGATGAATTCCCGCCGGGAGCCGATGCGGTTGGATTTTGAACGCACGGCCATCCCCGCGCGCTTCAGGACGTGGACCAACTGCCCCGACAAATAGAGCGTCCAAAGTGCGGTTGTAGTGTGCTGGGGCATTTCGTGCATTCGCGAGTCTCAGAACTTCACGATGGTTACGCGGAACGTCCCGTTGGCCGGGTCGCGAGCTGAACCATCCGCGCAGAAGCGCACAGTGATGGTATTGGCCGTGCTCACCCATGCAAAGTAGCTGCCTCCTGCTGGTACACTGGCATTGACCGGGCCAATGAACACTGGGTCCCCGTCGGCTGCCCCTGTGACCCCCATAGTCAGGTCTGAGCAGGCTGAGGCTAGAGTATTTGGGAAGTCCAATGTGGCTGTGTTGCTGAGCAGCTTCTTGAACACGGCTGAGCCGTTACCAATCTTTATACCAAGCACGCCTGCGTCGGTTCCTACCTCAAGCTGGTCGCTGGCGTTGGTGAACAGGATGAACATATTCGCGGAGTTCGCGTTGTTGCGGCTCCATAGCGCCTTGCCGCTGCCGAGGCCGATGCCGCTCGTGCCGACTGCTGCACCAGTTGGTGAGTTTGCACCTACGGTGAGGAAGCGCGTCATGGTTGCGTCCCCAAGCGCGTTCCACGAGTGCGTCACCGTGGTATCGTCCGAGGCGTAGAGATTGAGTGTACCGGAGACGTTGCGCCACGAGCGCCGCAGTGACCTGTCCCAAGCATTGTTGCCCGCGTGATAGTTGAGCACCAGCCGGTCAGGAAGCTCGAACCACTGCCCACCGTCAGCCGCAAGGCCGGAGCCGCCGCCTCCGCCGACGAAGCGCGAGCTATTCGGCACGTTAATCATCTTTCACTGCCGCGCCGCTGGCGTTGGGATTAGCCGTAAACGTGCTGGAAGTTAGGTTGGTCAGGACTAAGCCGATATTGTTGGCATCCACGCCAACGTTGCTGCCTGTGCTAGAGCCGACCGGAGGTACGGCTGTTCCTTCAAGGGTGATAAAAGTCTCGTTGTTGGACAGGCCAGCGTTGACCTTCACTCCTGCTGCCGCGTTCGAGCTAGAGCCTCCAGAGGTATTGATGAGCGTGAGATTTGAGCCGTTGACCTGTGTGATTGTCCCGTCAGTGCCCATGCGAATAATCGCCGCCGTGCCCGCCTGTACAAGCGCGTCGGCTATTTCTACCGTGTCCAGCGTCAGGTTCACACCCATCACGTCCCACAAAATTCCCTTGCCGCCTTCGGTGCGGACGTTCTTGACTACCACTGTGCCTAGCCCATTCGGGAATGCGCCGTCATTCGTACCGTTGTCAGGGTCAGTCCAGCCGGGAACCATGTTGATGAAGTGGTCGCCGCTGGCGTCCCACCTGCCGCCTGTGTAGTAGTGCAGCCCACCTGCCGCGTTGCGGTACTGAATGAGCGCGTTCCCTCCAAGCATACCCACATTGTCGAAGTGCAGTTGGTAGAGGACACCCACGCCCACGAAGGCCGAATAGGTGTTGGTTGTGTCGCTCACCCGCAGGGACGTTTGATTAACATTCATCCCACCCGAACACTGATTGCCAACTCCACAGAGCACCATCAGCGCGTTCGTGCCGATGCCCTGAATACCTACGTTGGAGATAGTAGCGTTCCCGCCAAAGTTCATCACTGCCGCCAGCTTGTTGTCGTTGGCTCCGCCCCATGCCGGAAAAACAACAATGCGCGACTGTTGGTCAACCAGCCCCGCCATTGAGCTAGAGCCGGTGATACGGTCTTCCTGCCGCATAATCAGTGGCGTGGTGAGCAACGTGCGCGTGTCCACACCCGCATCCTGAATCGCGGGAACTACCAGCGTCCCGAAAGGCACAC
>DASYRO010000151.1:0-3052 GCA_036004385.1 Candidatus Acidiferrales bacterium | reverse complement strand
TGACTAGCCTTACCGCCCACTCCGCTGACGTTTTGCCGACGCCGGCGCCGCAGCTTGTCCAGCAGCCGCGCGTGGCTCGTGCTCTGGCGTGGCTCGACCACAACACTTCCTGGGTCACCGAGCACCACGTGCGCATCGCCGAAACCCCGGCGCCCACCTTTGAGGAAAGCCAGCGAGGCCTGCTGGTGAAAAAACTGCTCGAAGAAACGGGACTGAAATGCCGCACGGACGAAATCGGCAACGTGATTTGTGAGCGCCCCGGCGCACGCAGCCGGCGCGACCCCAAGGATCTTGTGTTGATTTCGGCGCATCTGGATACGGTTTTTCCGCGCGGGACGGAGGTGCGCGTTCGCCGGGAGCGCGGGCGGTTGCTCGCGCCGGGAATTTCCGATAACAGCAGCGGGCTGGCTGCGCTGCTGGCGATAGCGCATGCGTTGCAAGACGCCAAAGTGCGCACGCGCAACACCCTCGTGTTCGCCGCCAACGTCGGCGAGGAAGGCGAAGGTAACCTGCGCGGGATGCGCAAGCTTGTGGAAACGTATCGCGGGCGGCTGCGCGCGGTGATCGCCATTGACGGCGCATCGAGCGAACACGTGACCAGCATGGCTCTGGCTTCGCGCCGCATCGAAGCCGCCGTCGACGGCCCTGGCGGGCACAGTTGGGCGGACTTCGGCCTGCCCAATCCCATCCACGCGCTCAGCCGCGGCGTGGCCCGTTTTGTGAAAGTCAAAGTGCCGGAAAATCCGCGGACCAGCTTCAACGTCGGGCTGGTGGAAGGCGGCACGTCGATCAATTCAATTCCGCATCACGCCGCCATCAAGGTGGACTTGCGCTCCGAAGCCGACGCGGAACTCGACCGGCTGGAGAATGCGCTCCGCGAAGCCATGCAGGCGGGCATCGAGGAAGAAATGGCTGCGGCGCGCGAGCGTGGCGCGGTGCACAGCAACGAAGAGAACCTCAAGCTGAAAGTCAGCGTGATTGGCGCGCGTCCGGGCGGGGATTTGCCTGCGGATTCGTTCCTGCTGGAAGCGGTGCGCAGCGCGGATAAAGTGGTGGGGCAGAGGTCGCGCCTGGAGCGCTCGTCCACCGACGCGAATATTCCGCTCTCTATGGGCATTCCGGCGATTGCGCTGGGCGGCGGCGGGCGCGGTGGCGCGGCGCACTCGCTGAACGAATGGTACGATCCCGAGGGACGCGAAACCGGATTGAAGCGAATTCTGCTGACGCTGTTGGCCGTCGCTGGAGTCGAAGAGTGATGACGAAACGCTGGGCCGCCATCTTTTTTATTTGTGGATTGACCATCGCGGTTGCGCTGGCGAACGGAAAGTTCGCGCCAGTGGAAACTCGTACCGTGATGACTGGCCAGGGAGAAGTCACCGTCGGCGCGTTCTGTTGGTTTGCGCCAGTCGCCCGAACTGTGCTCGCCGCGGATCCGCAGCAGGCGCCGGAAGCCGCTGACCTCGTGCTCACAGGCGGAATTATCTATACGGTGGACGCCGCGCGTCCGCGCGTGGAGGCGGTGGCCGTTCGCGGCGAGCGCATCGTCGCCGTCAGCTCCGCGAAGGAAATCCAGGCCTGGGTGGGACCGAATACGCGCGTCGTGGATCTGAAAGGGCGCTTCGCCATGCCCGGATTTAACGACGCGCACGTGCATCTGGCCAATGGAGGCCAGTCCAAGCTGGCGGTGTCGCTCAATGGCAGCAAGAGCGTCGCGGAAATGCAGCAGCGCATTCGCGACCGGCTGAAAGAGTACAAGCCGGGCGAATGGATTACCGGCCGGGGTTGGGACCATACGCTCTGGCCGGTGAAAAAATTCCCCACCAAAAAAGATTTGGACGCCGTCTCAACCGATCATCCCATGATCTTCAACCGCGTGGACGGGCACGTGGCCATCGCCAATTCGCTGGCGCTGAAATTGGCGGGCATCGCCAAAAACTCTCCGAATCCCGAAACCGGCGAAATCGAGCGCGACGCTTCCGGCGAGCCGACGGGCATGTTGAAAGAAGGCGGGGCCATGAGCCTCGTCTTCCGCAAAATCCCAGAAGTCTCCGCGGAGCAGCGGAGACGCGGAATTCAGCTCGCGCTGGCGGAGGCGGCCAGCTTCGGTGTCACGTCTATTCAGGATAATTCCGGCTGGAATGATTTTCTGATTTACCAGGAACTCAAAAAGGAAGGGAAGCTGCCGATTCGCATTTCGGAATGGCTGCCGTTCCTGGCCCCGCTGGAAAAGTTGGAAGACATGCGCAAGCAAGGCGGCACAACGGACCTGTGGGTGCGCACGGCGGGGTTAAAGGGCGTGGTAGATGGCGCGCTCGGGGGGCGCACTGCGGCGATGATTGCGCCGTACTCCGACCAGGCGAGCACCAGCGGCATCCTGAACATTCCTGAAGAGAAGCTGAAGCAGATGGCCGTGGAGCGCGACGCCGCCGGATTTCAGATCAACCTGCACGCCATCGGCGACCGCGCCAACCGGGCCGCGCTCGATGCGTTTGAAGCGGCGAAAAAGTCGCGCGAGGCGAAAGGTACGGCAAAGGGCTGGGACCCGCGGCACCGCGTCGAGCATGCGCAGATTGTCGCGCTCGACGATATCCCGCGGTTCGGGTCGCTGCACATCATCGCCTCCATGCAGCCGAGCCATCAGACCACGGACAGCCGCTGGGCGCTGGATCGCGTTGGCCCGAAGCGCGTGAAGGGCGCGTACGCATGGAAATCTATGCAGCGCGCAGGCGCGCGGCTGGCCTTCGGCACCGATTATCCGGTCGAGCCCATCTCGCCGTTTCGCGGGCTCTTTGCGTGTGTGACGCGCGAGGTGGACGGCCAGCCCGGCTCCACGTGGCAGCCGCAGGAAAAAATTTCGCTCGATGATTGCATCAAGGCCTACACGTCGGATTCTGCCTACGCCGACCATCTGGAAAAAGAAAAGGGCAGTATCGCCGTCGGCCAACTGGCGGACATCATCGTGCTCTCCAACGACGTCACGCGGATTCCGCCGGCTCAAATCCTGCGCACCGACGTGCTGATGACCTTCGTCGGTGGACGATTGGTGTACGAA
>DASYRO010000150.1:0-5246 GCA_036004385.1 Candidatus Acidiferrales bacterium | reverse complement strand
CAACTGGCCACACCGATCTGCTCACAGGCAATCGAGCCAACGAATCCGGAGCTGGGGCTGGCGACGTCGCGTGTGCCGCGCGCCTTGGGAAGTTTGCGCGGATCGTCGATCGCGGCCGGGTCGCCGCCCTGCAGCGCCACGATTTCGCGGAATTTGGCGAGGGCTTTGCCGCTGGAGATCGTCTCCGCGGCAAGACGCTTCCCTTCCTCGATGCTGGCGACGCGGTCGCCGAGCAAAAACATCCACGCGCAAAGCTCATTGCACAGCTCGGAGAGATCGTTGCGCACTTCGCCGCGCATGATGGCGAGGCACTCTTCCACTTCGAGCGCGTTGCCGACGTAGCGGCCGAGCGGTTGGTCCATCTCCGTGATGAGCGCGACAACGCGCGTGCCCATGCGCACGCCGGTCTCCACCATCAACTCGGCGAGATGCACGGCGTCTTCTTCGCGCTTCATGAACGCGCCGGAGCCGGTCTTCACATCGAGCACGAGGACGTCAATGCCCTCCGCGAGTTTCTTGCTCATGATCGAGCCGCAGATGAGTGCGGGGCTTTCCACCGTGCCGGTGACATCGCGCAGCGCGTAAAGCTTTTTGTCCGCCGGCGCAATTTCCGCCGTTTGGCCGATGAGCGCGCAGCCGCATTCGCCGATTACGCGGCGGAATTCGCCGAGCGAGAGATTTACGTTGAAGCCGGGGATGGATTCGAGCTTATCGAGCGTGCCGCCGGTGTGTCCCAGCCCGCGGCCGCTGATCATCGGTACATAGAGCCCGGCTGCTGCTACAACGGGCGCGATCACCAGCGAAGTTTTGTCACCGACGCCGCCGGTGGAATGCTTGTCCACTTTCTTGCCGGGCAGCGCGGACAGGTCGAGCACTTCGCCGGAGTGCAGCATGGCCTCGGTGAGCGCAGCGATTTCCGCGCGCGTCATGCCGCGGATGAGCGTGGCCATCAGCCAGGCGGAGAGCTGGTAATCAGGGACGGAGCCGTCGGTGCAGCCGTCCACGAGAAATTTGATTTCTTCGCGGGCCAGTTCGCCGCCGTCGCGCTTTTTCCGGATGAGGTCAACGATGCGCATGTTCGCGGTCTCAGATTCAGCTGGCAGTTTTCAGCCGAAACTGAGCGGCCCGCGCGGGCTCGTGAGGCTGAAGGTGAAAATGAGGAATTTCCGCGGGACACCGCACGCGCAGCGGCAGCACGACGGTGCCGATGCCGCGGCTGACGTAAATCTGCGTCGGGCCGAGGCGGTCCCAGCCGGACTTGTAGCGCAGGCGTTCCGGCGAGCGCCCGAAGACCGTCCCCGCCATCGGCAAATTAATCTGCCCGCCGTGCGTGTGGCCGGAAAGGACAAGGCCGACATTGAAGTGCGCGGCGCGGCGAATGATTTTCGGATTGTGCGAAAGCAGAATCGTCGGCGCGCCCGGGCGAATGCCGCGCAGAGCGCGTGCCAAGTCCGCGCCGTACCACAGGTCGTCCACGCCGGCGAAGGACAGCGTGGAGCCTTCGCTGCGCACGACCGTGTGGCGGTTGCGCAGGACCTCGATGCCGTGGCGCTGCAGCGCGCGAGTCACCTCGTCGGCGTCCACGCGAAAATCGTGATTGCCGAGCACAGCGAAGACTCCGTGCCTCGCCCGTAGCGCCCCCAGAATCGCGGCCACCGGCTCGATGTACGCGCGTGAGTAGGTGACGAAGTCGCCGGTCAGCGCGATCACATCGGGCTGCAGACGGTTGGCCATCTCCACCGCGTCGAGCACGGCGTGAAACGGCAGATACAGCCCGTGATGAATGTCCGTGAGCTGCACGATGCGCAGGCCGCGAAAATCCGCGGGCAGGTTGAGCAACCGGATGCGATGCTCGGTCACTTCGATGCGCCCGTCATAGACTTGCCGATGCAGCGCGCCGTGGCGCTCAGCGCCGTCGAGCGAATAATCTTCGACGAAGCTGGAGCCAAAATCGCGCGCACACCGCTCCACGAGTTGGTCCCAGCGGCGGATGAGCTTATCGCCGCGCGCGCGCGAAGCGGATTCTCCGGTCTCGATGTCGGAAAATGTTCGTCGAAGTGGTCTCATAGCCGAAAAAAAAGCGATGGCGCAGACTAGCATCCCGATAACACAGAGTCAACGCGACGAAATTCCTTCAGCGCACGAACGACAATATTCGTGGGCCACGTTTGCACAGGTCTGCTTCGTGCGGTACTCTAAATTTATTCTTTCCAGCCGAAGCGAATCCGAACGAAAAGAGGAGGCAGCATGCGCAATTCTATGAACTGGACGCGGCGAAACTTTCTGACCTCCGCAACGTGCGCAGGCGCTGCGCTGGCTTGCACGAAATTCCTGCCCGCGGCGCTGCGCGCGGAAGCGTTGCAGCAGGATGCGCGCGTCGCGGCCGTGCCGCTGCTCGATAAAGGATTTGCCGCTACGCGCAAGATCGGCGACGGCGTGTACGCCACCATCGCCGACCCGACGAAGGGCATGCAGTCACTCTCCAACGGCGGGTTCATCATCGGCAAAGCCGCGGCGCTGCTCATCGAAGGACACATGACCCCGGCGGCCGCGGCCCTCGAACACGAGGCATTGCGCATGGTGAGCCAGGCGCCGGTGCGCGCGGCGATTGATACGCACTACCATCTCGACCATTCCTTCGGCAACACGTTCTACGGCGCGCAGAATATTCCCGTGTGGGCGCACGCCCAAGCCGCGCCGCTGATGGTTGAGAAATACACCAGCCTGCAGGGCAAGGACTTGAGCGGCATGGTCACGCCGCTCGAAAAAACGCCTGCAGGAAGCGAAGAACGAAACGGAAAAACAACACGCGGAAAGCGACGTCAACTTGACGAAGCTCATCACGCAGGCGATCGGCGGCATGGTCATCGCGCTGCCGAATCATCCACTCGACCCGGCCAAGCTGCCGATGACCGTGGACCTTGGCGGCGTGAAGGCGGTGATCGAAACCCACCCCGGCCATTCGCCGACGGACCTGATCGTGCGCGTGGTCGAGCAGAACATTGTCTTCACCGGCGATTTGCTGTTCAACGGCTCGTACCCCGTCGCGCTGGACGCCTCGATGAGCGCGTGGATTCAGACCTGCGACAAATTCGCGGCATTTGGCAAGGAAACGCTGTTCGTACCGGGACACGGGCCTCTTGCCGGGCAGGAAGCCGTCGCCATGGAGCGCGCGATTCTCGAAAGCCTCCGCGATCACGCGCAGAAAATGTTCAAGGCGGGCGTGCCGGTCGAAGAAGCCAAGCGGCGCTACACTCCGCCGGAACAATTCAAAGATTTGCGCTATTTTTCGTGGGGATATTCGGTCGAACTCGGCATTCAGAAATTCTACGAGGAATTTCAGAAGGGCAAGTCGTAAGCGCAATGTGCCGGGTCGCAAAACGACGCGACCCGGCGCTACATCAGCCGGGGATCTGCGGGCTGTGCTCGGCGATGTCGGTGGCTAGGGCGCGCATTTCACCGTGGATGAGTCCGTTGGAGGCGAGGCATTCGGCATCGCCGGGTTTGTAAGGGCGTCCCGCAAAATTCGTGACTACGCCGCCGGCTTCGCGGACGATGAGTGTGCCCGCCGCGGTGTCCCACGGTTTCAGTCCAAATTCCCAAAAGCCATCGAAGCGGCCACAGGCCACGCTGCACATGTCCAGCGCGGCGGAGCCATCGCGGCGCACGCCGTGCGAAGCCAGCGTGAAGCGCCAGTAGTAATGAATATTGGGATTCTGTGTGCGCTTGTGCGACGGAAATCCGGTGCCGAGCAGGCTGACGGCGAGGCGGTCAATTTTTGAAACGTGAATGCGTTTCTGATTGAGCCACGCGCCCTGGCCTCGCGCCGCCGCAAACATTTCGCGCGCGACGGGATTGTAAACCACGCCGATGACCGGCTCGTCTTCCTCCACCAGAGCAATGGAGACCGCCCAGCACGGATAGCCGTGCGCGAAATTCGTTGTGCCATCGAGCGGATCCACGTACCAGCGGTGGTGCGAGCGCGGCGCGCCCTTGGCGAGATGTTCGTGGCCGCTGCCTTCTTCGCCGACGATGTCGTGCGCCGGAAAATTCGCGCGCAGGCGGCTAACCACGCATTCCTCGGAGCGCCGGTCGGCCTGGGTGACCAAATCCACTTCGCCTTTATAGGTAATCGTCGGCGGACGATCGAATTCCGCGAGCAGCATGGCGCCGGCTTCGCGAGCGATTTCCGTGGCGACGTCGAGAAATTCTCTCATCGCAGGTATTTATACAAGAAAGACGGAAAGAATGCCCACCTAAAGGTGGCCGCTACGGAGTGGCGGTGAAATAGCCTCTGCGGTGGTGAATCGTGAACTCGCTGGGAGCGGCGGCGCCGGACGCGGCCGGAGGATGCACGCGCACTTCGATGCGGCGGAAAACGGCGGTGGCCGATTGCGGAGGGCGCGGCGTGGGATAGTAGCCCAGGCGATACTGCGTGCGCAGCTCGCGATCCATGCGATCGAAGATGGCGTTCAGGTCCGCGGCGGTCTGCGGGTAATAAATGTTGCCGCCCGTCACTTCCGTGATGGTGAGCAACGCGTGCTCTCCGGCAGTGTTTCTTCCGCCTTCGGTCTTTACCGCATTAATCAGGATGGTGTAGAGCATCGTGCCCGCGGCGAGCGCGGCGCGGCGCGCGTCTTCGAATTTTGCCCGGCTCGTGGTTTCTCCGGCGTCGGTGACCATCACAATCACGCGACGCCGGCCCGCCGGGCGCTTTTCCAACGCTTCCGAGCCGAGCACCAGCGCGTCATAAAGCGGCGCGCCGCCGCCGACTTCGACGCGCGCAACGGCTGCTTCCAGCCGCGGCACGTTGGACGAAAACTCGGCGAGCTGGCTGACCATGTCGGTAACTTCGAAGACGGCGAGCCGGTCCGTGGGACGCACGATCTGGCGAATGAAGCGCGCAGCGGCTTCTTTTTCGAAGGAGAGTTCCTTCAGCGTGCTCAAGCTGGAATCAATCATCAGCGCCAAATCCAGCGGCTGCTGCGTTTCCGCTTCGAATATTTCTACGCGTTGCTTCACGCCTTCTTCGTACACTTCAAAGGCGTCCTTCGGCAGGTCGGGCACGGGCCGCGCGTCTTTGTCCAGCACGCTGGCGATTACGCTGACCAGGCTGACTTCCGCGCGGATGGGACGGTCTTGGTTGGGCAGCCCGCGCCACGGCGCTTGACGCGCGCCTTCAGGGGCTAAAGCCCCTTGCAAGTGAATCGCTGAGATGTCGGAGCTAAAGCTCCGACCCACAAAGC
>DASYRO010000149.1:0-2721 GCA_036004385.1 Candidatus Acidiferrales bacterium | reverse complement strand
GAATGGAAGTTATAGCTTGCTCCAGGGCATCTTGCAGGGAATCTTCTACGCGATCCGCTTCCGCTAGGGTTCGCGTTGAGTTCCGCTGCGGATTAAACTAACTTCAACGTAACAACGCCCGGTTCGGCTGGCTGATTAAGCCGGCGGAACCGGGCGTTGTTTTTCGTTGTCCATGTGTCGAGGATGGGCGTGCCCCGAAAGTCCCGGCGGACATAAAATGAGCGGGGAGGCATTGGCTTGGTGGCGCGCCTTGCCTCCCCGCTCACGTGCTGGGATCCCCCGGGCGGGAAACTCGCTACCTTGCTACATCAAGCTGCTTTACCCGGCGCCAATTCTTCGCTGACCAACTCATCGAGCAGCGCGCGGTAATGGATCAGACCTTGCCGCAACTCTTCGGTGCTGGCCTCGTTGCGAGATTGGCGTAGCGCGATGGCGTGGGCTTCGCGGTAGTTTTCCACGACCACTGGGTGGTCCACGGAAACATCCGCGGCGCGCTGGTCGAAGTCGGTCACGGGGTAGCCACGTTTCTCCATGACTTCTGTGACCAGGCGGTCGGCGTCGGCAATCGCGGTTTCCGGGCTATCCACAAAGCGCGCCTGAAGTGCGCGCCATGCGCCTAGAAAGCGCGCGCGGTCCGAGGACAGCAGCGGGCGCAGGTTCAAATGTTCGACGCGCTCTTTTCGCTGCAGGAGCAGCGCCTCTGCCTTGTCCCGGTTGCCGGTCTTTTCCAGTTCGCGGTCGTACTCGGGTCCGAAACTATCGCGGAGGTGCGCGGTGCGGCGCTTCTGATAGAGCATCCATCCGACGAACGCCGCCACGAGAATCACACTCATTACCATGAGTGCCACAATACTTGGGTTTAAGTCTATAAGCATCACCATGACAAAATCCTCCTAAGGTTAATTTTTCGATCGTCGCAGCGCGCCCTGGCGCTCTCAATTGCCTGAACTCGTGGCGCGACGCCAAGTGCAGGAAAGGACTCACTGGAGATCCTGTCTCCGCGCTCGGTGAAAACTTTCATAGCTGGGGAGAATTCGCTCTCGCGAAACCTTGCTGCGAGGCCGGGAAGCTTTGCCTGAGGCTGAAATCCAGGACGACTCTGCAGTGTTAGATTCTCGCTGCTAAGCAGCGCGTTTTTCGCGTTCGTACCGGCGCGCGTCCAGTTTCTTGGCCCATTCGTCAATTTCCTTCTGGGCCTGTTCCTTGGTGAAGCCGTAGCGTTCCTGGACTCTGCCGATGAAGGCTTCGCGCTTTCCGGCGATGACGTCCAAGTCATCGTTGGTCAACTTGCCCCAACGTTCGCGCACCGCGCCCATCATTTGTTTCCATTTTCCTTCGATTTGATCCCAGTTCATGTCGGAGGCCTGCCTTTCGTGGAGTCTTCTGGAGGGCTGTTACCTCTATTTTACCACATCGCGGGCAGAAGTGAAGCCGCCTTCCTACGCTGATTTTGCGTGGCAGGCCGAATGGTCGAAGACGGGTGGAAAAAATCTGACGCGCCGCGCCCACATGCTGTGCACGAGCGCAGCGCGTCGTCTGTTATGCTGAGACTTCTGTCGTCGCGCTAATTTACTCCAACAGTCGCAGTCTCAGCGGTTGGTCCAGCCGGAAACGAAGCACGGTTTCCGCGGGCACGCGCAATTCCTTGCCGCGGGTAATCACTTGAGTTGCCGCGCCGGCGCCCGCTCCGGCCAATGCACCGATGGCGGCGCCTTTGCCGCCTCCGGCGATCGCGCCGATGATTGTGCCTAACACGGCTCCGCCGCCGACGAATGTGCCCGTGCGCTTGTTCGCGCCGATCCCCTGGCGCCTGCCCTCCAATTCCACGTCGGTCGTGCTCATCGCATACCGGCGTCCGTCAACCACGACGGAATCCAGATCCAGGAAAAAATCACCGTCCCGTTCCAGACGCGTGACGACCAGGCGTGCGTCGGAACCTCGGCGAATCACAGGATAGCCGTCCGGTCCCAGGATATCCTGCTCGATTTGCGCCATGAAGGTGCGACCTTCGACAACGTTGCGGCCTTCGATTGTTTCATTCGTGCGCACCTGAATTTCGGTACCCACGGGAATGACTACTCGTTCGATCTGTTCACGTGTCGAATAACGGTCGTTGGGCCGGTTCTGGTCGGATGTTGGGTAAGTACGGTAGCGCCGGTCGTCCGACTCCAGACGGCTGTAGCGGAACGGCCCGTCGCCAAACTGAATGGCCTCCACATCGCGCACGCGGAAACGGCGCGTTGCGCCGTTGCGCTCGCGAAACGTGACGCTATTCGAATCCGCGCGGGTCATGCGGCCGTAGAACGTTCGGCCGTCACGCAGGACGAGTTGGTCGCCCAACACCGGCATGGCCAGCGCGGGAATCAAGACCAGCGCCAATAGCATTGATCGTATGGATTTTTTCATCGGAAAGAGTCCTCCTCTTTGAAAATCTGTGGCTGGGAGTCGAACGGGCCAGGTGGTGTCTGGGCTGGGAAATCCCTGAGGCTGGACGGAGCGAATCCCGAAGGACTGCTACTTAAAGTTTACGCCCATGTGCTCGCTGCTGCAATTCTTGTCTGCGTAAGGACCCTACTCAAATCCCTGATTTACAAGAGACTAGACCTCGTTCGATACTACTTGAGTGGCACTATCGAGAGACGACATCCGATGCCGTCACAGCCGCCCGCGCAAGGTGATTCGATCGCTCAGAATGCCGATTTGAATCGCACATCGAAGCGG
>DASYRO010000148.1:0-5193 GCA_036004385.1 Candidatus Acidiferrales bacterium | reverse complement strand
CCACGTTGAAGGGTGAGCGGCGCGTCGCCGGAACGACGGAAGAAGAAATCTATAAGAAGCTGAAGCTTGCCTATATCGAGCCCGAAATGCGCGAAAACACCGGCGAAATTGACGCCGCGGCGGCGGGCAAGCTGCCGACGCTCCTCACGCTCGACGACATGCGCGGTGATTTGCAGATGCACACCACGGCGTCAGACGGAAAAAACTCCATCGAGGAAATGGCCGCGGCGGCCAAGGAACTCGGCTACGAATACATCGCGCTGACGGACCACTCAAAAGCCGTCACCGTCGCCAACGGCATGGACGAGAAGCGCACGCTGGCGCAGATCAAGAAAATTCACGCGGCCAATGAACGGTTGCACAGCATCCGCGTGCTCGCGGGCATTGAAGTGGATATCCTCAAAAACGGGAATCTCGATTTGGCCGATGAAGTGCTCGCGCAGCTCGACGTGGTGGTAGCGTCGGTGCATTCCTACATGAACCTGGAACGCGAAGCCATGACCGAGCGGCTGCTGGCGGCGATGGAAAATCCGCACACGCAAATCATCGCGCACCCTACGGGTCGTCTGCTGATGCGGCGCGACGCGTATGCCTACGATATGGAAAAGATTCTGGACGCCGCGAAAAAATACGGTGTGGCTATGGAATGCAACGCGCAGCCCGACCGTTTGGACTTGCGCGACGTCTATCTGCGCATGGCCAAGAACCGCGGGGTGAAAATCGTCATCTCCACCGACGCGCACAGCATCTCGAATCTAAAGAATTTCATGCCCTACGGCGTGCGCATGGCGCGCCGCGGCTGGCTGGAAAAAGACGACGTGCTGAATACCCTGCCCACTGAAAGACTGCTCGCGGCGCTGCGGGCCAAGCCCGGCAGCAGGAAAAAATTTAAGGGTTAAACGGTTGAGGATTGAAGGGAAAAGCAAGCAGCGCTCCTCAACGAGCGGCGCTTTCTGGCAATGCCGAGAATTGAACTTTCGCGAGATCGCTAGCGTATATTCAACAGCAGAAGGCCCAGGAGGTGCTGCGTGATGTTGCGACGCTGGATGGGAATTTTAATACTGATTTGTGCGGCAGGGCTGCTGGCGGGGCCGGCGCGGGCGGAGGAGTGGAGCAAGAAATACGCGGTCAGCGGGAAGCCGGAGCTGCGCGTGGAGTCCAATGACGCGCACATCGACGTGGACACATGGGACCGCAAGGAAATCGAAGCGCGCGTCGTCACGCGCGGCTTGAGCATCGGTTCGAGCGGCGTGCTCATCACCGAATCGCAGAGCGGCGACCGCGTCTCCGTGAACGTGCGCGTGCCGCGATGGGACTGGCACTTCGGCAGTAACAATCGCTCCGTGCAGATTACGGTGATGACGCCGCGGGAAACGAACCTGACCGCGGAAACCGGCGATGGGCACGTCAGCGTGAAATCCATAGCCGGAAAAGTTGACGTGCACACCGGCGACGGGCACATCACCGTGGCGTCGCTGCGCGGCGCGATGCGGTTGCGCACGGGCGACGGCCACGTCGAAGGCGATAATCTCGACGGCAAGCTCGATGTGCAGACGGGCGACGGGCGCGTGCGCGTGAGCGGGCGGTTTGACGAGCTCTCCCTGCGCACCAACGACGGCAGCGTGGACGCGAATGCGCGGCCCGGGTCGAAAATCGAAACGGAATGGTACGTCACCACCGGCGACGGCGCGGTGCGCCTGCGCATTCCGGAAAATTTGAGCGCCGACCTCGACGCGCACACCGGCGACGGCCGCATCACTGTCGATTTTCCGGTGACCATGGGCGCGGGCACGATGAGCCGCTCGAATGTGCGCGGAAAATTGAACGGCGGCGGGCCGCCGCTGCGCGTGCGCACCGGAGACGGATCCATCCACATCGGAAGATTTTGAACGGCTCAGCGGATTTCGATTGGGAAATCGGCGACTTGTGATTAAGGGGAGAAATTTTTCCTTGAATGCGTTATTTTTCGTTGCGCCAGCCGTAGATAGTATGGGCGGTTTGAGAAGTCGTCGATGCAAGGACTCTCGACATTTCCCGGCCCGCGCACCGGAACGCTACGACTGCGCTCAGAGCAGCTACCCGCATTAACTTCCATTTCCACCACTCAACGACGCACGTCTTTTCCCAGAATCGTGAACGTCGGGAAGCGTGTATCAAGAAGCAGGGACTGCTCACGGCCCTGACAGATGTCGGTGAATTCGGCGCCGCCGCGTCCGCATCGCGGCCCTGCTGGAGGCTCTGAAATGATGGAACGAACCGCAGAATCATCGCCGCGGCGCAAGGCCAGGATTGCCGGCGGATTGTGGTTGATGGTCATCGTCGCGGGCATGTCCGCTTTCGTCATTCGGTCGCCTCTGATCGTGCGCGGGGATGCGGCAGCGACGGCCAGCAACATCCTGGCGTCCGAATCGCTGTTTCGTCTGGCCTTCGCGGCCGATCTCATCGCCGGCGTGTGCTATCTGGGCGTGACGGTTCTCCTCTATGTCTTGCTGAAGCCGGTGAGCAGGAGCGTCTCGTTGCTGGCGGCGTTTTTCGGACTGGCGGGCGTGGCCATCGGATCCGCCACGTCGCTTACGCAACTCGCTTCTCTGGTCCTGCTGGGAGGCGGGCAGTACGCGAGCGCATTCACAACGAGTCAGTTGCAAGCGATGGCGCAGGCGTCGCTCAGGTTATACGCGCAGGGCTTCAATATGGCCATGGTGTTTTTCGGATTTCAGTGCCTCTTGATCGGATGCCTGATTGCCCGGTCAACTTTCCTTCCGCGGATACTGGGTGTGCTGCTGGCCATCGGGGGATCGAGTTACATCATCAGCTCCTTCGCGACGTTTCTGTCGCCTGCGATCGGAGCCCGCCTGACTCCTCTCATTGTGCCCGCCGCGCTAGTGGGAGAAGGATCGCTGACCCTGTGGCTCCTGGTGAAGGGCGTGAACGAACAACGATGGAAGGAACAGCGCGAGTCGTAGCACGCGATTCGACCCTTTGACTCAGTCGCTCGCATAAGGAGAGAGAGCACATGACCCGCACGACGAACGCACGAGTCGCCGGCTTCATGTTTCTTTTCTACATCGTGGTCGGCCTTACGCATCTGTACTTGTCCAACCAGGCCACCAGCGGCGCCGAGGGAAGCGCCGCTAAGCTCGCGAGCATGGCTCAGCACGCGACGCTCGTGCGCTTGACTGTCGTGCTCGCGCTGCTGGAGGCCGTGTCCGCCGTGGTGCTGGCGGTGGCGCTCTATGGGCTCACGCGCGACGTGGACCACGACCTGGCCATAATGGCTCTCTCCTTCCGCGTCGGCGAGGGCGTGACCAACGCCATTTCCACCGTCAAGACTCTGGCAATGCTGTCCATCGCCACGGCGGCCGCCGGTGCGGCGACACCGGACGCGGTGGCGCAAGCGGTCGGCGGCGTCCTGCTGAAAGTGGGAGTGGGCGGCTCCGGAGCTTTCCTCTTCAGCGTGGGCAGCACGATTTACTCCTATCTTTTCCTGCGTGCCAGGAGCATCCCCGTCTGGCTTGCGTGGCTGGGCGTGTTCGCCTCGATCCTGCTCGTGTTGCTGCAACCCGCGCAACTCGCCGGATTCCTGAAGGGCCCGGTGACGACCTTCATGTGGATGCCGATGCTCGTGTTTGAAGTGACGCTCGCGGTGTGGCTGCTCATCAAGGGCGTGGCCACGCCGGCGACTCGATGAGCTTGCACAGCAAACCGAGTATGAGCGCAGCGGTAGTGGCCAACCAGCAGGCCTTCAAAGAGGAGGACCCGAAATGACACTCCGGTCAATTGAGCCTGCGCAGCGCAGCGCGGCCAAAGTTGTCGGCTTTCTTTACTTGTTCTTGATGGTGACCGGCGTCTTTGCGGAGTTCTATGCGCGAGGCCCGCTGATTGTTCCGGGCGATGCCGTGCACACAGCTCAGAATATTGCGGCGTCGGAACGGCTGTTTCGCATCAGCATTGTCAGCAATCTGATCACATTCGCAGGTGACGTGGCGTTGCTGTGGGCCCTGTACGTCGTACTCAGGCCCATCAACAAGAATGTGGCCCTGCTTGCGGCGTTCTGGCGGCTCGCCGAATCCTCCATTCTTGGCGTTGTCACCTTGCACGATTTTGCAGCCTTGCGGCTCCTGAGTGGCGCCGAATACTTGCGCGCGTTTGACACGCAGCAGTTGCAGGTGCTGGCGCGATTGTTCGTCGGCGTGCAAGCGGACGGCTATCGAATCGGAATCGTGTTCTTCGGACTGGGGTCAACTATGTTCGCCTATTTGTGGTTCAAGTCGCGTTACATCCCTCGATGGTTGGCCGCCTGGGGAATCTTCGCGTCGTTGGTGGTGGCCATCGTCACTTTGGTCATGATGGTGTTCCCCGGTCTGGCGCCCGTTGTGACACCAGCCTATTACGCGCCGATCGCGTTATTTGAAATTACGTTAGGTCTCTGGCTGCTGTGGAAGGGAATACAAGCGCCGAACGTCGAATAACGACGTTGCCCAAGTTAAGGAGAGAGCCATGCATCCGACCGTCAAGGCAGCACGCATCGCAGGCGCGGTTTATTTATCGTTGGTATTCACGGCCCCATTGCGCCTGATGTACATTCCCAGCGCTCTGTTTGTGCGCGGGAACGCGACCGCCACGGCCAGCAACATCGCCGCGCACGAGCTGCTCTTCCGTTTCGGCATCTTCAGTGATTTGCTCACCGGGACGATGGCTATTTTCGTCACGCTGGCACTTTACCGGCTGTTCAAAGCGGTGGACCAGAACCTCGCTTCGCTGATGGTGATCCTGGGCGGGCTGATGGTCGCCCCCATCTATTTCGTCAACACACTGAACGACGCTGCTGCCCTGCTGCTCGCGCGCGGCGCTGATTTCCTCTCCGTATTCGATAAACCTCAGCGCGATGCGATGGCCCTGCTGTTCCTCCGACTGCATCACCATGGAGTCGTTGCCAACGAGATCTTCTGGGGGCTATGGCTTTTGCCGTTAGCGGTCCTTGTGCTCAGGTCGCACTTCCTTCCGCGCTTCCTGGGCTACTGGCTGATCCTCAACGGCTTCGCGTATTTAATCTTGAGCTTCACCGGGTTACTGCTACCGCAGTACGAGAATGCAGCGTGGAACATCGCCTTCCCCGCCATGCTTGGCGAGATCGCGCTAGTGCTGTGGCTGTTGATTAGGGGCGCAAACGTGCGAGAGTTGCCCGCCACAGCC
>DASYRO010000147.1:0-2077 GCA_036004385.1 Candidatus Acidiferrales bacterium | reverse complement strand
GGCTGCCCGACGTGCTCGTGCCGCAGCTTCTCCGCGAAAACCTGCGCGGCACGATCTTCGGAAAGCGCATCCATCATTTTTTCAAGACGGATTCGACCAACAGCGTCGCACTGCGACTGGGACAGGAAGATGAGCCGCACGGCGCGCTGGTCATCGCCGAGGACCAAACCGACGGCCGTGGGCGCGCCGGACGCGCGTGGCATTCGGAAAAAACCAGCGGCATCTACTTGAGTGTCCTGCTTCGGCCGGCGCTTTCGCCCATGCAGGCACCACTGCTTACGCTGCTCGCGGGTCTCGCTGTGCGCGACGCCGTCGCGGAACAAACCGGACTCTCGCCGGATATCCGCTGGCCGAACGATGTGCTTCTGAATGGCAAAAAATTCTGCGGCATCCTCACGGAGATGCACGCGGAGCCGGACCGCGTGCGCTACGTCGTTATCGGGATGGGCATCAACGTCAACCAGACGCGCTTGCCGGCGGAAATCGAAACGACGGCGACTTCCCTGCACATGGAAACGGGGCGTGCGCAATCGCGCCTCGAACTGCTCATCCGGTTGCTGCGACAGCTTGACCGCTACTACAATCAATTTATCCGCGAAGGCGCGGCGCCGCTGCTGGCGCGGTTCGCGCAGGTTTCCAGCTTCGCGCAGGGCAAACGCGTGCGCATTTCCACGGCGACGGAAAGTTTTACCGGCACGACCGCGGGGCTGGAACCCAACGGCTTGCTGCGCGTCGCGCGCGAGGATGGCCGCGTCGAGCCGGTGATCGCCGGCGATGTGGCGGAGGCCAACTGATGTTGCTGACCGTGGACGTGGGCAACTCAAACACCGTGCTCGGCGTGTTCCAGGAAAAAACTCTGCTGGCGAACTGGCGGCTCACCACGGCGCGCGGGCAGACCGTGGATGAATACGGCATCCTCACGCGAAATCTGTTCACGCTGGCGCGGCTCGAACCCAGCGCAATTGACGGCATCATCATCAGCTCCGTGGTGCCGCCGCTGAACGCCACGCTCGCGGAAATGGCGGAGCGCTATTTCCATCTGAACGCGCTATTCGTCGAACCGGGAATCAAGACGGGTATGCCCGTGCTCTACGAAAATCCGCAGGAAGTGGGTGCAGACCGCGTGGTCAACGGCGTGGCGGCGTTCGAAAAGTATGGCGGGCCGTGCGTGGTGGTGGACTTCGGCACGGCCATAACCTTCGATGCCATCTCCGCGAAGGGCGAATACATGGGCGGCGTCATCGTGCCGGGAATCGGCATTGCCAGCGAAGCGCTCTTCGCGCGCGCTGCGCGGCTGCAACGCGTGGAGATCAAAGACCCGGGGAAGATTATTGGCACAAATACGGTGGGTTCGATGCAATCCGGCTTGTACTACGGATACGTCGACCTGGTGGACGGCCTGCTGAAGCGCATGAAGGAATCGCTCGGACAGGAATGCAAAGTGATCGCCACTGGCGGACAGGCCGCACTAGTCGCGCGCGGCTCGCGGCTGATTGAATTCGTGGACGAATTCCTCACGCTGGAAGGCTTGCGAATTATTTGGGAACGCAATCGCGCGCCGCGGCCCGCCGTCGTCGCTAGACCCGCCGCCGCGACTGCGGCGCGAAAAGCTAGCCCGCGACGCCGCTCGTAGATTGCAGCCGTCGCACCTTCCACAAATACCATGTGGCAATGGAGCGGTAAGGCCGCCAGGCTTCGCCCAGCTTTTGCATTGTTTTTGCCGACGGCAGCGCGCGCATCCGGAAGGCTACCTTGAAGCCGTATTGCAGACCGAGGTCGTCCACGGGAAGCACGTCCGGGCGATTCAGCGAAAAAATCAAAAACATCTCCGCCATCCACCGGCCGATGCCTTTCACCTGCGTGACGTTTTCGATTACGGCCTCGTCTGTGAGTGCGGCAAAGCCGTCCAGCGCAACCGTGCCGTCGGCGGCCTTGCGCGCGAGGTCGCGCAAGTAGCCGATCTTCTGGCGCGAAAGCCCCGCGGCGCGCAATTTCCGAATGGGAGTGCGGCGCAGTTCCTCAGGCGAAGGCAACTTGCCGGCCTCATTTCCATCACGAGAGTAAATCTGCCGGAAGC
>DASYRO010000146.1:0-2619 GCA_036004385.1 Candidatus Acidiferrales bacterium | reverse complement strand
GAAGGACAAAGATTATGTGGCCAATGGATTCTTCGCGCGCTCGGCGGCAGAAGAGCTGAAGTGCCCTGACCTCGAGCTGAACGTGCTTATGGCCATGGAAAATGTGACCAAGCGCGTGGGCGCCAGCGTCAAGCCGGCGATGACCGAGAAAGATGCGCTGAAGGCGCGCAAGGCGGAGATGGCGAAAATCGAAAAGGAAGCGCTCACCGGATCGGATTCGCACGCCGAAGTGGTGACGCTTTACAACGGCGCGGAATATTGGCTGTACAAATACAAGAAGTACACAGACGTGCGCTTAGTGGCCGCGCCCGAGCAGCAGGCGGCGTTTTTCGGCGGCGACCCGGACAACTTTACGTATCCACGCTACGACCTCGATTTCGCGGTTTTTCGCGTTTACGAAAACGACAAGCCGGTGGCCAGCTCGCAATATCTGAAATGGAACGTGAAGGGCGCGGCGGATGGCGAGCTGATTTTCATTTCCGGCCATCCCGGCTCGACCGAGCGGCAGCAGACCGTCGCGCAACTGGAAACGCTGCGCGACGTCATTTATCCGACGGTCATCAAGTCGCTCAAGCGGCGGCTGGCGGTGCTGAAGCGCTACGAGGCGCTCGGCGCAGAGCAGGCGCGCCAGGCCAATAACCAGATTTTCGGTATCGAGAATTCGCTGAAGGCCTTCGGCGGCGAATATGAGGGACTACTCGATAAGTCACTGATGGACAAGAAGCGCAAGGAGGAAAAAGAATTTCAGGCCAAGGTGGCAGCGAAGCCGGAATTGCAAAAGGGGTACGGCAGCGCATGGGCCACGATTGCCGCGGCAGAAAAGCAGTACGCCACGCTCTACAAGAAGAGCCGCTTTCGCGTAGTGCGCGGGCTGCGTCTGCCGAGCCTGGCGCTGCAAATCGTGCAGTACGTCGCCGAAGTGAAAAAGCCGGACAGCGATCGGCTGGACGGCTTCCATGACTCCGATCTCGAATCGCTGCGCTTCCGGCTGTTGTCGCCCGCGCCGGTCTATCCACAACTCGAAGAAGTCCTGATTGCGGATAGCTTGCAGGAATCGAAAGAACAGCTGGGCGCGAGCGATCCCTTTGTCGTGGCCACGCTGGGCGCGCGCAAGCCCGCGGACGTCGTCAAAGAATTGATGAGCGGCACGAAGCTCGCGGATCCGGCGGTGCGCAAAGCGCTGGTCGAAGGCGGCGAAAAAGCCGTGGCCGCCTCCACCGATCCGCTGATCGTCCTGGCGCGAAAGATTGATCCTATTGCGCGGCAGACGCGCAAAGCCATGGAGGACACGGTGCAGAGCGTGGAAACGCCCGCGGGCGAAAAAATCGGCCGCGCGCTGTTCGCGGTGTATGGCAAGGATCGCTATCCTGACGCGACGTTTACGCTGCGGCTTTCCTACGGCACGATTGCCGGCTATCCAATGAACGGCACCATCGCGCCGCCGCTCACCACGATGTACGGCCTCTACGATCGCGCGGCCAGCTTCGGCATGAAGCCGCCGTTCAACCTTCCGCCGCGCTTCGTCGAGCGCAAGGACAAGCTCGACCTGACCACGCCCTTCAACACGGTGATGACCGGCGACATCATCGGCGGCAATTCCGGCTCGCCGGTGATCAACCGCAACGCGGAGCTTGTCGGGCTGATCTTTGACGGCAACATCGAAAGCCTGGTGGGTAATTTCGTGTACGACGACGCCAAAAACCGCGCGGTCGCAGTACACAGCGCGGTCATCATTGAGGCGCTGCGCAAGCTCTATGATGCCGGCGCGCTCGCCGACGAGCTGGAAGGCAAGCGCAAGTAGCAAAAATCGCTGATCTCTATAACCATTTGGCGCGGCCGCGCGTCTCATACAGTGGGATTCGTGGCCTAGCCACCTGCCGCGTCCCGAACCCGAGAAGGAGAATGATTGTGATTCGACGTGCAGGGGTTTGCCTGTTTGCAATCCTGGTGTTGGCGGCCAGCGCTGCCGCGCAGATCAATGTCCGGGGCCAGATTCTGCTGCCCAATGGCAGCCCGCCCGCGGATATCATTCGCTTCTTCCTATCGAGTGACGACGGCCGCGTCAACGAGTACCGCTTCACCGATTCCAACGGGCGCTTCATCCTCGAACGCCTGGGCGGCGGCACCGGCTATACGATTACTATCGAAACGGACGGCTCGACGTGGGACACGACTACCTATAGCTTCGTTCCACAGTACATCGCGTCGCCGCGCATCACGCTGCAACCCTACACGCGCAGGGCCCCGGCGCCCGAGAAAACCGTTTCCGCCAGCTCTGGTTATCGTCCGAACGCCAAAGCTGCGGATGCCTATGAAGCTGCTCTCAAGGAACTCAAAAAGCAGAGGTACGACACGGCCGAACAGCTCCTGCACAAAGCCATCGAGGCCGACCCGAAATACGCCCCGCCGATGATCGATCTTGGCGCGTTGCTCATACAGCAGCGAAACTATCCCGAGGCGGAAAAATTTCTCCGCCAGGCCGTGGATGCAGACGCCAAATCCACACTGGCGCTGCTGAATCTGGGCGTAGCCCTCAACCGGCAGGAAAAGTTTGCCGATGCTATCCCGGTTCTTCGCGAAGCACTACGGCTCGAAGACGGACTGACGGCTGCGCGCCTG
>DASYRO010000145.1:0-4816 GCA_036004385.1 Candidatus Acidiferrales bacterium | reverse complement strand
TTCATTCTGCCTGCCGCCCAGAGGGCGGCATCGGAGATGACGGCGTCGGCGGTGGCGGCGAGGCGAGCGAGAAGAGAAAGGATGCGGGAGGTAGAAGAATTAGACAAAGGAGAGGAGGTGGAGGAAGTAGAAGAGTTGGACGAAACGAAATTGCCGAGCGCGATGCAGGCGTTGCGCACCAGCCCGCGCCACTTCGTGCGTTTCACGGCGCTGCCGCGGAAGATTTCGCGGAATTCTTCCTCGCTCAGCGAGGCCAGCCATTCGAGTTCTGGCGCGAAGAGAGAGTTGTGCGCGGAGCGATCGGGCGCAGCATGCTGCGCCCCTACATCAGCAAAATCCGATTGAGTTTCGTGTTTCGAATTTCGAGTTTCCCCCATTGCCGGCCTGAAGGCCGGCGCTACAGAAGCGGACTCTCGCGGCTGGAACGCCGCGCGTGAAGTCACCGCCGCCTTGCGGTTCCACGGGCAGACGTCCTGGCAGATGTCGCAGCCGAAGACCATGCGGCCCATCGGCGCGCGAAATTCCTCCGGGATGGACCCACGTAGCTCGATGGTGAGATAAGAAATGCAGCGCCGCGCGTCGAGTACGTACGGCTCAACGATGGCGCCGGTGGGACATGCGTCAATGCACAGACGGCACTGGCCGCACAAGTCCGCGGAAGGAAGCTCGTCCGGCGCGAGCGAATGCGCCAGTTCGAGAGTCGTCAGAATTACGCCGAGAAAAAGCCACGAGCCAAGCTGCTCGTTAATGAGGCAGGTATTTTTCGCGAGCCATCCGAGCCCCGCGTGCTTCGCGGCTACGCGTTCGACCACTGGCCCGGTATCCACGTACGCGCGCGCGCCGAAGTCATTTCCAAATTGCTGGCGCATAGCGGCGAGCAGTTGGTCGATTTTTTCGCCGAGGACGTCGTGATAGTCGTCGCCCCAGGCATAACGCGAAATCCAGCCGCGGGGGGCCACACCCGGAGAGTGGGCGTCCGCACGCGCGGAGGCAGGGCGGACACGGGGGTCCGCCCCTACAAATTCGGTCGCACACTCGGTTGAATATGGTTGCGCGGTGTTGTAATTCATCGCGCAGACGACGATGCTGCCTGTAGCGAGCGCACCCGAACCACCGGCGCTTGCGTCTTCGCGCGAACCGTGCAGCGCTGCTGCCGGCGAACGGCGCCGCGCGTCGTGGAGATAGTGCATTTCGCCGGCGTAGCCACGCGCGAGCCAGTCTTCGAGATGTGCGAGTTCCGGAAAATCCGCGAGGGGTGCGACGCCGCACAAATCCAGTCCCAGCGCACGAGCCTGCGCCACCACCCACGCGGTTTTTTCCGACGGCGTCACCTCTCGATTGTGCCTGATTGTGCTGGCCGGTTGTAGAGGCGCATGGCCCACGCCCCTCGCAACTATTGCTTTGGCGGGCTCGCGGTGTTCTGTTTCTCCGCCCGTTCCAGGTCGCGCAGGAATTTGCGCACGGCGCGTTCCGCGGCGTCGCCGATGGCACCTTTGGTTTTTCCGCCGACGCTTTCGAGGCTCGCCGCCCACAAGATCTCGCCGTCTTTGTCCACCAAGCGGATCGTCACGGCCGCCTGCTGCTTAACATCGGATGAAGATAAATGCTCACCCGCAGAGGCGGAGCCGGCAGAGAATGACTCTGATTCTGCCCGTTGAGTGTATCCACCCTTCTCTAAAACGAAACCCTTCAAGATGAAGTCTGCCCGTTGGCAGTTTTCGGTCAGCGAAAATCGTTTCGATTCAAACAATTTGGCGATGACCATCTCTCGCACCTGAACGCCGAGGGCGTCCTCGCCAAAGTTCTGTATGCAGATTCTATTCACTTGGGCGAGCCGGGGATTCGCCGCTGGCTCGACTGGCGGCGCAGTTTCTTTCGGCTTCTCCTGGGTCCACGCCGGAACGCATAACAAGAGCAAAGCTGACGACAACAGCGTGCTCTTAACCGTGCACATGCTTCTTGGCCTCTTCGGATTCATACTCCACCTTTTTCCCGCTGCGGACTTCGATGATGGTAATAAAACTTTTCGCCGTGCCTTTCGGGATCTCCAGCACCACGCCTTGCGGCTTTTCGTTCGCGTCGGTATAGCCGATGGTCAGGATGTGTTTCCTCTTCTTCGAAAAAAGTGCCCAGATGCTGATCACGATGGCTACGCCCACGCGCCGCCCGGCTTTTTGTCCATATTCCAGCGACGTCACTTCCTCGTACGGAATCTCAAAGCGTCCTTTGGGAGAGGTGAACACCAGCACCTTTTCCGAAGTGGTATCCAGCCTTCCCATCGTTGCTTCCGGCAGGCCCGCGATGGTGCCACCGACGTACATCACTTCGCCGCTTTTCACCGACGCTTCCGCAAGCGGCAGCCAGAGAAATGCGAGCACCAGCAGCCGCGCCACGCTTCTCCTGAACATTCCCGCCTCCGCGCTATTGCTTCTCCGCGTGCTTCTTCGCTTCATCCGATTCGTATTCCATTTTTTTTCCGCTCTTCGATTCCAACGTGTTCAGACTTTCTTTCACGATGCCCTTGGCCAGCTCGAACACCGCGCCCTGCTTTTGGCCCTCCTCGTCCAAGTAAGTCAGGGTGAGAAAGTGTTTTCGCTTCTTGGAAAACAGCAGCAGCAGTGTGATCGGAGTCAAGATGAGCACATTGCCGACTGCCGCTCCCCACAGGCGCCGCCCCACCTTCTGCCCGAACTCGAGCGATTCAATCTTATCGTAGGAAATCTCCACCTTTCCGCCGCCCTTTTTGGCGGTGAACAGGACTGCCTTCTCCCCCAGTTCCCACGTGCCGTCCACGGCTTCCTTGAACACGGCGAGCGTCCCGCCAGTATATCGCGCCGCCTTTCCGCGCACGGCAGCCGCGGCCAGCGGTGTCCAGAGAAAAGAAGCGACCAAAAGTGCGGAGAGGGTTCGTTTCATGGGGGCCCCTCCTTTTTTCGGTTTACCGAGAGGATAACTTCCGGCCGATATAATCACAACGGGTCGGTGATGTCAATTTTCTGCCGCTTGCGGCGTCAGCGCACGAAGGTCAACCAGAGCCAACCGACGAACATGGTGAGCACGGTGATGGGCAGGCCGACGCGAAAATAATCCCAGAACCCGATATGGACGTGCGGCCGCGCGCGTTCCACCACGATGATGTTGGCCACCGAGCCGGTGATCGTCAGGTTGCCCGCCAGCGTGCTGGCCATGGCGGTGACCAGCCACGCAGTGTGGGGATCGTGCAGGCGCGGCACCAGCGACTTCAGCAGCATCACGGCGGGCACGTTGCTCACAATGTTGGAGAGCACGGCGGTAACAACTGTCAGCAGCCACGTTTGCTGTAAGTCCACATTCTCCGCCAGCGCCTGCAAGTGGTCGGTGAGTCCGGCGTTTTCCGCGCCGCGCACAATGACAAATAGCCCAGCGAAAAACACGAGCAAGCCCCAATCCACTTCGTCGTAAACCAGACGCGGCTCGCGCGTGCGCGTGATCAGCAGCAACGCAGCGCCCACGGCGGCGACCAGCGCAGGCGGAAGACCGGCGAAAAATCCCACCAGAATCAGCAGGGCCACGACGCTGGGCTTCACCAGTCCGGCGTGGTCAATCACCGGAGGCGCCACCGGCGCGGCGGCAGCGTCTTCCTTCCAGTGCCCGCGGAAAAAGAAAAACCAGAGCACCAGCCAGTCCAGGAAGAGTCCGGCGAGTGCGATGGGCCCCAAATGCGCGAAAAATGTGCGGTAGGAAATTCCCGACGCCGTGCCGATCAAAATATTCTGCGGATTGCCGGTAATGCTGGCCACGCTGCCGATATTCGACGCGGTGGCCACGGCGAGCAGATACGGCAGCGGACGCACGCCCATGCGGCGGCTGGCGGTCAGCGCAAACGGCACCATAATCAGGCAGATGATGTCGTTCACAAAAAATGCCGAAAGCGCGCCGCTCAGGAAAATGACCGTGGGCAGCAGGTGGTGCGGGTGCAGCCGGGTGACCACCAGTTCCGTCACCCAATCGAAGAATCCCGAGACGTGCAGGTGCGCCACCAACAGCATCATCGAAAATAGGAGCACGATGGTGACGAAATCGATGTGCCCCAGGGCTTCGTCCGGACTTACGGCGCGAAACGCGACCATCATCACCGCGCCAATAATGGCCATTCCTGGCCGGTCAATTTTCAGTCCCGGCAATTTCCCCACGGCAAAAACGATGTAACTGGCGAGAAAAATCAGGTACGCGGCAAGAAGCGTGATTTCCGTCAATGGGACGTCACCGGCCACGCATCATAGCGAAACATTTCCCAAGTCGCTAGATGCCGTGCCAGTGCTGCTGCTACAATGCTTGGCCATGGCCGACTGGCGGCAAATTCAGGCACGCATTCGCAAGGCGCGCTCGGCGCCGGACGCCGTCGTGAAAATGACGGAACTCTTCGAGCGCACGCGCGACGCTATGGTGGCCTTCGAGCTGGGCAAGCTGCATGAAAAAGCCGGGGCCAACGAAGACGCGGTGAACAGTTATACGGTCGCATATGAACGCTTCCGCCGCACCGGCTGGCGAAAGAAAGCGGAAGAAGCGCTGGTGCGGCTTGGCGCGCCCGTGCCGACGACTCCGATGGGTACCGGCAGGGACGAATCCACCCCGCCGGAATCCGCGGCGCCGCCGGAAGCTCCCGCCGCCGAAGCTCCGCAATTTCCGTCCGACCTTGCCGCGGAGGAAGGCGAATCGCAGCTGGCTTTCGCGGACGCCATTCTCGCGCAGGAAGATACTTCGGCCGGAGATCGGGCGCCGGTCGCTGAGCGGCCTGCTGCCGCGGAGTCTTCGACGCGAGCCGGAGCGGCCGGCA
>DASYRO010000144.1:0-3501 GCA_036004385.1 Candidatus Acidiferrales bacterium | reverse complement strand
GAGCGACATATCCATATGCCATGCGCTGCGTCGTGAACGAAAATCCGGGCTTGCCGCGAGCATCGAGCAGAATGAGCCCGCCTGTTCCCTTTGTGCGCCGTGCCAGAAGATCCGTCGCGGCCTGGGCGGCTTCCTGGGCCGTTTTTCCCGTGCAAAGAAAATCCGCCGTGCTCTTGGCCAGGACGACTTTCATTATGGCTTCGCCCCAGCCCGTGCAGGAAATGCCTCCGGCCTCGAGGTCTGCGTAGCATCCGCAGCCAATCAGCGGCGAATCGCCCACGCGGCCCGGTAATTTGCAGCAGGTGCCGCCGGTGGATGTGCCGGCGACGATGTGGCCCTGCCCGTCGTATGCGACTGCGCCCACGGTGCCATGCTGATGGCTGAAGTGGAATTCTGTGAGGTGGTCCCCCTGGATGCATTTTTTCCAGGCCTGCTTCTCCCGCTCGAGGACCAACTCTTCCGGATTGCAGAGCGGCAGACCTTGCGCAGCGGCAAATTCTTCCGCCCCGGCGCCGACCAGCATCATGTGCTCGCACGAATCGAGAATCTTGCGCGCCAGCCGGATCGGATTTCTCACGCGTTGCACCGACGCGACAGCTCCGGCATTCAGCGTTCCGCCGTCCATGATGATGGCATCCAGCTCCACGCGTCCGTCGCGGTTCAGGTGCGAGCCGAAACCCGCGTCGAACACCGGGTCCTCTTCGAGAACAACGATGGCCGCCTCCACAGCATCCATCGCTTCGCCGCCGCCCTGGAGAATCGCCCAGCCGATCTCCAGCGCGCGCCGACATCCCGCCTGGCAAGCGGCCACGGCTTCGTCCGGAATATTCCACGCGCCGCCGTGAACGATCAGAGAAGGTTGCTTGGAGTCAGACACCAGAGTTCTGCTTTCCGAAAAAGGTGGGCATTCTGAATGGCTTCAAATTTTATCCGCCGCGGCCAAAGAGCCAGATCATCGCCAGGCCGACGGTCAAAAGCATCGGCGCGGCGACAAACGCGAGCAGCATGCCGATGACGATCCGCAGCGTGTGCTTGCGCTCCGGACGCGGCAGCGCGTGCATCGCGGCCACCTGTTGGGGATCTGCGGCGCGATGAACGGAGAGTCTCCAGAGCCGGAAATACTCCTCCAGCCAGAAGAAAACCTCAGCTCGCGACTGCCACAGCATGTGCAGTCCGGCGAAGAAGAGAAGGATACCGGTCAGTCCCAGAAGTTCCCACAATGTTCTGGCATTCATGTTCTTGCTCTAGCGGCCGCGCTCTCCGGCGACGCCAGGTACGAGTCCTTCCGGCGCGGTCTTCGTTTGGCTTCCCGCTTGCCCAGTTTCTAACGACTTGGCGGCAGCCTGCTCCGGCGCGATTACCGGCACGACCTCGACAAAGTGTCCGGCCTTGGCCTCGCGCCACGTGTGCAGGATGCGGTGAATCACGGTGATATTTGGTCCGATGGCCAGCAGCCACAGTGCCGGCGCCATCTTGTTGGAGAGCGCCCCGATAATCAGCAGCACGATGCGCTCGGGACGCTCCCAGAATCCCGCTTTGCATTCCGGGATCAGTGATTCGGCGCGTGCACGCGCGTAACTCACCATCACCGAGCCGGCCATGGCCACGCCCACCAGAATCGCGTAGCGTGCGCGGTTCACGCTTGCATAATAAAACAGGAGACCGAAATAGAGTCCGACATCCGAATAGCGGTCGATGACAGAATCGAAATACGCGCCGAACTTCGTCACCCGGCCCTGCGCCCGCGCCACGCGGCCGTCCACCATGTCGAACAGCCCGGCCAAGATCATCACGCCGCCCGCGGCCGGGAAGCGCCCCTTGGCAAATAGATACGCAGCCACGATGTTGATGACCAGTCCAATAAACGTGAGGAAATTCGGCTCCACGCCGGTAGCCGCCAGTGCGTGGACAATCTTGTAGAGCACCCACCGCAGGGCCTCGCCGATTTTCCGCGTCACCATGTTTGTGCTTGCGCGGGATGCTGCCGCTTACAAAGCTCCCGCTTTACGCTTCCTCGTGGATCGTCCGCAGCCGCACCAATTCGAATTCTTTCTGGCCAACCGGCGTTTGCACGGTGATTTCGTCGCCGACCTGCCGCCCCAGCAGCGCCTTGCCGATCGGCGATGAAGTCGAAATCAAGCCATTCGCCGCGTCGGCTTCTTCCGGCGAGACTAGCTTATACTCCACTTCCGTGGACTTCTGCACGTCCAGTAGCCATACGCGCGAGCCGTATCCCGCGCGGTCCGCCGGCAGGTTTTCCAGGTTGAGCATGGCGACATCACCGAGACGTTTGCGGAGCTGCCCCAACCGCGCTGAGAGGTAGCCCTGCCTCTCTTTGGCGTATTTGAATTCCGCGTTCTCAGAAAGATCGCCGTGCGCCCGCGCCTTCATCAACTCCTTGGGAAGCTCAAGGTTCAGCTCGTGCTCGAGTGTCCTGATTTCTTCCTCGAGCTTCTGCCGAATTTTTGTAACCGCTTCGCTCACAATTTGCTTCGTTCGGGTATCGGCCCGCGCCTCTCTGCTCCTGCCACCGAGAACACCAACCCCTCGCGGCCATTCCCGGTTCTTATCATTCAGGAATCCCGCAGCATGCGGAACGCTTGAATTATAGTGGATTTTTCGCAGTGCGCGCAACGCGCCAGCCCGCTTCTGCTGCGGCTGGATGAGATGTTATACTTTCGAGGCAGTATCCAGATGCCGGCCATTTACTTCCGCGGAGAGGTGCTGGAGTGGCCGAACAGGGCTGCCTGCTAAGCAGTTACACTGGCTAAAACCGGTGTCGGGGGTTCGAATCCCCCCCTCTCCGCCACAAAATTAGCTTGACCCCCCAACCGGTGTACTAACCGCCCGATTGCCGCACAACTCATCCCCGGGCGGCCATTGCCGTAGGTTGTTCCTGGGTTAGCTGCAGACAGTATCAGCGAAAATGTCCAGTCGCGCTACATTGGTGGAGGTCCGTCACGCCTCTCCACGCGCTACGCGGCCTGCACCGGCCGCTCCGCTAAAGCTTCGTTGTCAAGGCGAGAGTGCGAGAGTTCTAAAATCGTCCTCCAGCGGCCGCCATTTTTGAAAATTTCCCAGAAAGTCTTAGGGCAAATTTTGCAGGCCAAGTACAGCCGGAACATACCGGCGTGTTTCCTCAGGCAAAAGCTGCTGCTGAGCCAACTGCCAAAAATCGCGTGTGCCGCCGCGCTCGATGGCGCTGGCCACGCGTTGTTCGCCGGCGTTGTAAGCAGCCAGAGCCAACTCCCAGTCTCCAAATTGCGCGTAAAGCTCCCGCAAATATCGTGCTGCAGCACGTGTGGAGCGCTCGGGATGAACCCGTTCGTCGGTTTGTCCGTTCACGCGCAGGCCGAACCGCTGCGCCGTCGCGGGCATCAACTGCCACGGCCCGCGCGCGCCTTTCGGCGAAAGCGCCAGAGGATTGAATCCGCTTTCGACTTCCGCCACCACAAGCAACTCGAGTGGCACGCCTTCCTCCTCAAAAATCCGCGCCGCATC
>DASYRO010000143.1:0-3996 GCA_036004385.1 Candidatus Acidiferrales bacterium | reverse complement strand
GCCGGAAAATCACCAGCCGGTCTTTCTTCGCCACGTAATCTTCAACCGTGTCCTCAATTCCCAGCGAGGCCAGGTATTCCGTCCACACCGGACTCTTGCGCGCTTTGGCGACGTGATACAGCCGCGCCATTTCTTCATCGGAGGTGACGCGCTGCGCCAGCGCGCTCTCTGTGCCGCGGCTCGATTGCAGCGTTACGCGCGGATCGGCGGCGATGTTTTTGCACCACTCGGGCCGCTCGCCCCACCCGCTGCCAACATAGATTTTTCCGTCCATCACGGAGTATTCCAGCATGGTGTGACGCGGCTGCTGGCTCACGCGTCCGGTCGTCGTCAGCACGACGAACCAGCGTTGCAGCAGCGGGCCCAGTCCCATCCGCCAGTAACGCAGCGGCATTTTCATGAACTGCTTTCGCCACCCGCGCCCCGGGTAGGCCATGTCCCACGGCACTTTTTTCGTTCGCATGTCCGCAACCGTTTTGCGTTAGCGGCACACTTTCTCCGCGTCCAGCCGCAGAAATCGCGCCGCATTGTTGCACAGGATATCTCGTTTCTGCGCGGCGGTCAGGAACGGCGCAGCCTCAATGCGCTCGATGGCCGCGCCGATCGCTTCCGGCCAAATCATCTGATCCGAGCCGAACATGAGCCGCTTTTCGATATGGCATTCCTGGTGCCGCACCAGAGCCTGCAAGTAGGCGTAGAAATCATCCGGCTTCAAGCCCCAGTCGATGATGCCCAGGTCGGCATAGACCTGCGGATGCGCGTGCAGCAGCGCAATCGTTTCCGAGAGGAAAGGGTATCCGCTGTGCATCAGGTAGATGCGCAGCTTTGGATGCCGGACCAGCGCGTCCTCGATCAGCAGCGGATTTCCCAGCCGTGCGCGAAAGCTGGGCGATGGCCCGTAGCTGACTCCGGGCGGCCCGAATCCCGTGTGCAGGGCGACGGGTACGTCCAGTTCCTCCGCCAGCGCGAGCAACGGCTCATACACTTCCTCGCCGAGATGGCGGCCCTCGTACTGCGCTCCAATTTCGCCGAACACGGCCAGACGTCCGGCCTGCACTTCATTTCGCAGCCTGGCGATGTCAACGTCCTTGGCCATATTTAGAATGGATAGCGCAGGGATGATTCGCTCCGGCATGGCCGCCTTCCACCGTGCGACTCGTTCGAGTGAGCCGCTGGTTGCGGCGCGGACCACGTTGTATTTGCGGAGCACTCGAAGCGACTGCCGCATGATTTCTTCGTCGGTGACCGCGCTGGATGGCTTGCCTGTCGCTGGGTTCGGCTGGCCTGGAGGGCCAAACATGTCGGCAGGCATGGCGTGCAAGTGCATGTCGATCACCGGCGCGCGCTGGGCGGACTGTGGCACGGCTTGTCCTGCGAGAATCGCCGGAATCGCCAAAGCGACAAACGCAAAGATGCGTTTCATGACTCCCCTCCATTGGGCTGGATGGGCGCAGTATAGCGCACCTCGATACCGTTGCACCGTTCTCGTCGGAGGCGTAAAATTGTGGTTGATTTCTCCGACCCCCGGAGCCTACCGGAGAGAAATCCCACGGCCCGGGGGCGATGTCGCCCAGGCGACTGAGGGTTCAGGCGGAAACGCTTGAGCCTCCCAGGTTGGAAAGGAGAAGCTACACCGCCCAGTATTCCGGGCGGAGGAGCATCGCCCAATTCCAACCGGTTTTGGGCGCTTTTGTTTTTGGTTGTCATCCTGAGTCCCGTGATTTGTGCTGGACGAGGGATCTCTCTGGAACTTTGTCACACTGGAACTCTGCAACTTGTCTTTAACCGACCAATTCGGCCGCCAGATCACCGACCTGCGCATCTCGGTGACCGACAAATGCAACTTCCGTTGCGTGTACTGCCGATCCGCCGACCCCGAAAACTACAAGCCCGATCACGAGCTGCTTTCCTGGGCCGAACTCGAGCGCATCGCGCGCATTCTGCTGGGCCTGGGCATCCGCAAAATCCGCGTCACCGGCGGCGAGCCGCTGGTGCGCCCCGGCGTTGAGGATTTCCTTGCGCGGCTGAAGGCGCTGGGCACACACGATTTGTCCATGACCACCAATGGCCATCTTCTCGCCGAGCGCTGCGACCGCCTGGTCGCCGCGGGCATGAATCGCATTAACATCAGCCTCGATTCGCTGGACCCGGCCAAGTTCGAAAAAATCACGCGCACGCTTTCCTTCAAGAAAGTGATGGCCGGCATTGACCGCGCGCAGAATTCACCGCTGCGTCCGGTCAAGGTGAACGCCGTGCTCGTGCGCGGCTTGAATGATGACGAAGTGGAGGCTTTCGCCGAATTTGCCCGCGAGCGCGACCTCGTCATGCGCTTCATCGAATTCATGCCGCTGGACGCCGATCGCCACTGGACGCGTGACCTCGTCGTGCCCGCCGCCGAAGTCCAGCGCCGCATCGAGGCCCGCTGGAAGCTCGAGCCGCTGCCCCATGAGCGCAGCGAAACCGCGCGCAAATTCCGTTTCACCGATGGCCGCGGCGAAATCGGCTTGATCGCTTCGGTCACGCAGCCCTTCTGCGGGTACTGCTCGCGCATCCGCATCACCGCTGACGGCAAGCTGCGCACCTGCCTCTTCAGCAAGGACGACCACGACCTGCGCTACATGGTGCGCAATGGCCATACCGATGCGGATATCGCCGAGGCCATACGCGCCGTGGTCAACGAAAAGGAAGAGAGCCACCGCATCAACGAGCCTGATTTCGTGCCGCCCTCCCGCACCATGGTGTTTATCGGAGGGTAGTAGCACAGGCTTGTAGCCTGTGCGCCTTTGTAGGGGCGCTGCTTGCTTGTTCTGAGCGAAGTCGAAGGGCTGCGGCCGTGTAGCCCGCCTCTGTAGCCCGCCTCTTTAGAGGCGGGGACTTGCCGATGGGGGGCGAAAACCCCCGCGTCTAAAGACGCGGGCTACAATGCCGCCGAAATGGCGGCGCACGCATCTAATTATGTAGGGGCGCGAGTCCCCAAGCTTGAGGATGCTCCAGTAGCACAGGGACCCGCCGCCTGCCTTGAACCAGCTTGAGCAAGGTTTAAGGGCGGCGGGCCTGTGCATGGAACGGCGGGTCATTTGTCGGGTACGCTACTAAGCTTCGGGATTGCCGCCTCCGGCATTTAGCCTGATAATTATCGGGAGCGTGTTCGAGGTATTCCGGCCCAAATGAAAGCACTGGTTGACATCGCCAAGACGCCCGCACTGGTCGATCCGCCGGCCACCATCCGTGTGCCGGAAATCGAAAAGGGCGTGGGCTGCGACTTCGATAGTTACCTGCTCGTTCCCGATAACACGCTCGACGGCCGCATCGCCGCCGCCAAAGCGCAGCTCGGCGAAGACGCGGTCATCCTCGGCCATCACTATCAACGCGACGAAGTCGTCAAGTTTGCCGATTTTCGCGGCGATTCCCTGAAGCTTTCGCAGCAGGCCGCCGCCACCGACGCCAAATACATCGTCTTCTGCGGCGTGCATTTCATGGCCGAATCCGCGGACATTCTTTCCCGCCCGGGCCAGATCACTATTCTTCCCGACCTCAACGCCGGCTGCTCCATGGCGGACATGGCGGATATCGGCCAGGTCGAAGCGTGCTGGGACGAACTCGAATCCGTCGGCAATCTCAAAGTGATTCCCATCACTTACATGAATTCCACCGCCGCCATCAAAGGCTTCACCGGCGAGCACGGTGGCGCGGTCTGCACCAGCTCCAACGCGGAAAAAGTCATCCGCTTCGCTTTCGAGCATGGCGAGCGCGTGCTCTTCCTCCCTGACGAACATCTCGGCCGCAACACTGCCTTCCGCATGGGCATCCCGCTCGAAAAAATGGTCGTCTGGGACCCGTACCAGGAACTCGGCGGCAATTCGCCGGAGCAGCTTCGCAACGCCCAGATGATTTTGTGGAAGGGCTACTGCTCCGTCCACCAGCGCTTTCTGCCGGAGCACGTGGACCGCGCGCGCCGCGAAATCCCCGGAGTGAAAGTGATCGTGCATCCCGAGT
>DASYRO010000142.1:0-8035 GCA_036004385.1 Candidatus Acidiferrales bacterium | reverse complement strand
CCTGCTCGCTTCGTTCACGATCGCAGTGTCGCCGACCTCGACGTCCACGGCGCCGCTGGTCTTGCAGCCGACCGGTTCGCAAAATATCAGTGTCACGCTGGCCACTTCCCCGGCCAACATTCAGTGTAATGGTGCGGCGTTTACTGTGGGCCTGGCCATCACTTCAACGCCGCCCTCCGGCGTTTCCGCGAACGTCACCTCGACGGTGACGACGAGTGCGCCGGCCACCGCGACGGTGACCACTACTTCCGCTCCTGCCACCGGCGTGTTCAGCATCTCCGGCAACGCCACGGGCCCGGCAGGATGCAGCACCGGCGGCGGCTTTGGCACCGTGGGTTTCTTCACCATCGGGCCGCCCAGCTTTACGCTCACCGTGCCCTCGTTCCAGACCGGCGTCAACATCAACCTCAATCAGTTGAGCAGCGTCAGCGTCACCGTCAATTCGGTAGGCAATTTCGCGGGCACCGTCAATGTGTCCGTGGTCGCGGGCTCCGTGCCGACCGGGGTCACGGTGACGCCGGCCACCGCCAGCGTAACGCCCGGAAATTCCCTCAATTTCCAGGTGCGCGCGGACTCTCCCGCCACGGCCGGCGCGGCGTCCTTCAACATCACCGCCACCGATGGGACCACCACGCTGAACGGCACCATTCCACTGCTGCTGCGGGGTTCGTTCACGCTGACGATTTCACCGGCCAACTCTGGTTCGCAGCCGGCCGTCGTCGCACCCGGGCAAAGCATCAATTACTCAATCAGCGTGACGCCGCAGAACGGCTTCAACGGCACCGTCACCATCTTCCAGATTTGCTGCAGTTCGCCGCCGCCCGGCGTGAGTCTGAGCGGCAATTTCACGGCCACGCCGACTTCCGCCGCGACCATCACGGTTTCTGCCGCGGTCACCGCTGTCGCCAGCCAGCCGCAAGGCGTCACTTTCTGCACGTCGTCCACAGATTCTTTCAGCAACCCGTGCTTTAACTTTTTTAGCGCCGTAGGCCCGGCCAGCTTCCGCGTCACCAACGGCACTTCCCCGAATTTCCCGCTGCAGATGGTGATTAACGGCACGCAGCGCTTTATCAACGTTTCTGTGATTTCACTCGGCGGCTTTAGCGGCACCGTGGACCTCGCTCTCGGCGCGTTGCCGGCCGGCCTGACCGCTTCCCCGCAGACTGCGCAGGTCACTGTCCCCGCCGGTGGCTCCGCCAACTTTACGTTTGCTTTCCTGGCCGGCAGCCAGCTCGCGCAGGGGCCCGTAGATATCCAATTGACGGCCTCGCAGGGCGCCACGTCCGTGAACACGTTCTTCTATCTCTACGCCGCGTCGAATATGGCGCTGGTGCAGAATCCCGCGACTTCCTCTGCTGCACCGCTTCGTCTGCTGAACGGCGATCCGGTGGGTCAGACCTTAAACATCCAGGTCCTCAATCAAGGTGGTTTCACTGGTTCGGTCACCCTTAGTGTGTCCAGCGTCCCGACCGGGATGACCATCACTCCGCTCTCAACATTGGTGCCCGCGAACGGCTCGGCGAATTTCCAGATTACGGCCCAAACCGCCGCGAGCGGCTTGCAAAGCTTCACCGTGGACGCCAGCTTCAGCGGCCTCTTCGTTCAAACGGTAGTCTTCGTCAACGTAGGCGTGGGCAGTTACAACATGTTGACAACGCCGGCATCCACTTCGTCTGCGCCGATTTCTCTCGACCCCAACGGCACAACGATTGTCCCCATTACCGTTTCCATCGTTCCGCAAAACGGATTTGTGGGGACCGTGGACATCACGCCTACGGGCTTACCGGCTGGCGTCACCGTTGCGCCGGCCACCGCCCAGGTGGTTATCACGTCGTCGAGCACAGTCTCCACGACGTTCAATTTCTCCGCCACCGTGGCCCAGGGCACGAACCCCATTACCGTTAGCTTCGACGCCACCGCCAACGTCTCCACGCCCTCCGGCGTCGTCACGGTGAACAACACGACCAGCAGTTTCCTGCTGGTCAACCCGCCCACCTTCGCGCTGACGCAAACCGGCGGCACATCCGGCGCTCCGCTCAGCATCGAGCAGGGCATCCCGCCGGGCGCCACCTTCCAGCTCGGCGTCACCGGAACGGGTACGGTGAACATCACGTTTGCCAACGTGCCCAGCGGCGTCAACATTTCTCCGCCGACCGCCAACATCCCGGCGGGCAGTTCGGCCACGTTCACTGTGGACTCGACCAGCAGCGCGGCGATCGGCAACTACATCATCGCCGTGATCGGCACTTCCTCCGGGCAGACGATTTCTCTGAACCTGTTCGTCAATGTCGTCACACCCACCAACGGGTTTTTCCTCTCCACGAATCCGCCGACCTCACAGGCCGCGCCGGTCATCCTCCAGCCCGACCACACGCTGGTCACTTTCCTCGACGTCAACGTACAGCAGAAAGGCACGTTTGCCGGGATGGTTACGCTCGCGCTCTCGGGCGTGCCCTCCGGCGTCACGGCCACGCTCACGCCGAGCACTGCCGACCTGAGTTTGAGTCCTTCACAAGTTGTCCAGCTCAGTTTCCAGACTTCCACCGGGCTTGCCGCGTTCGGGCCGGTTGCCGTCAGCGTGACCGGAACCTCCGGCACGCTCAGCGCCAGCACGCCCGTATGGATTGCCATGCAAACCGTCTCGACCATCAAAGCCGGTGGGTCGTCCGGAGGTTCCATGGCGCCACAGATTTTCCAGGTGCTTCCGCCGGGCGGCTCCGCCGGTTCGCACCTTCTGGTCACACTGCAAGGCTCCGGCCTGAGTGCCATCACCCAAGTCATGAGCAGTACGACGAAGGTTTCGGCGCAACTCGAACCGGCCGCGGCGGGAACCGACTCCTCGCGCCGTGTGAATATCTTTGTGCAACCCCGCACTCCGGCAGGGACGTATACGTTGATGTTGGTCAGCCCGCGCGGCACGGTGCCCGTGGGTATTGAAATCGTCAACGATACGACGACGACCCAGGAAGGTGTCGAGGGGCCTGCACGAGGCGGAGCAAACCGCAGCACCCGCGCCGGCAGTCGCGTCTCCAACGGCAAGGCGTTTTCGCGCACGCAGCAGAGCGACGACGATGGCGGAACCAATCCGCTGATTACGCGCATCGAACCCGAAACTCTTAAGCCCGGTCAGGTCGTCGTCGGAAAGCTTTACGGCGAAAACCTGGAACATGTGCGGACGGTCCGTGCCGCCGGCCTGGGCGTCAGCATCGAAGTCCTCGAAGCTCACTCGACGGAGTTGAAGGTGCGCTTCAACGTCGCCACGGCGACCGCCTCCGGTTCGCGAATGTTGTCCCTCGCGGGCGGCGGGACCGCGGAAGCCATGCTGAACATTCAGGATGATCGCGTCCCTGTGCCTGCGCGCGCGACGCCGGGATCGGCGGCAGCTTCACAAGCCGCCGCAGCTTCGCCGGATAGCGCGGACGAATCCGCGGGCCGCAACGCACGTCCTCGAGGTGGGAACGCGAGTGGTGCAAGGGCATCCTCTCCGGCGCCGGCGGATCTTGTCGTGCGCTCGAGTGACATCTCCATGTCTCCGGCCAATCCGCGGCCGGGTGACAACGTCACCTTCCGCATACAGGTGCGCAACAACGGCGGGCAAAATGCCGACGACGTCGAAGTCGAATTCACGCTCGCCGGCTCCAGCGTGCGCGTCCGCGAACACTTCAATGTTCCCGCAGGCGGCTCGCAGTCCTTGCAAGTGGAATGGCAGGCCGTCGGCGCGGGGCGGTTCGAACCGCGCGTCGTCATAGACCCCAGTCGTCGTCTCAACTTCAGCCGCGCATTCGCTGAAGCGGCCATGCCCGCATTCGACCTGTTCAACCCTGCGGGTCCTGCGGCCCGCGCGGCGACCTCGACCGCTATGAAGGAGCGCGGTCAGATGACGCTTTCCGCCAATGGCTGCCAGGGCTTCCGCTTCAGCTCCGGCTCAGAACAAGCGTGCAACGCCGGTGCGGACTTTGAAGTGCGCATGGCGCCGCAGGGCGGCTCCCTGCGCATCGAAGCCGACGGAGTCCGCAACCTCGGCGCGACGACGTTCGAGTCCTTCGCCGGGAACCAGGCGGCTCGTGCGGCCATGGGCACGTCGGAAACGGTTCTCCCCGGCGCGGCGTACCTGGTCGAAACGCGCCGCGGTGCGGTGCTGGTCCGGGTGATGAGCATTCGCGGACTCAACTCCATTCGCGCCGCCAGGCCCACAGCCATGGACCGGCCGGGCCTCTCGGACGTGGAGGATGCGCGCGGCGGTGGCAAGTCGCAGAACAACGTCACGCTGGTTCTTGAGTGGCAGACGCTTTCTCTGTAGGACAGACGCCTACGCCTGTCTTGGTTTTAGACCAGCGGTCGGGGCTCAGGCGACGCCAGAGCCCCGGCTGCCATCCAACTTCATGCACGGACCCGTGGCGGGCTCACCCTGAACGTTTGGGACGCCACGGCGGGAGGATCGAATGCGACGTATCGGATGGATGATTCTTTCACTGGCGTTGCTATGGAGCTTGAGCGGCTCGCCGCTGCTCGCCCAGAGCCAGGAAACGAAGAAGCAGGACAAACAGGAGAAAGAGAAAAAGCCGGAGAAGAAAGCGGCGAAGAAATCCGATCAGGCCGCGCCCTCCGGCGATACCGCCGACCTCGCCACCGAGCGCAAGAACCTGACGAAAGTAATTCGCGCGCTTTCCGACGCTGTGGAAGGCAATTCCCCGCGCCGCCTGCGCGAATTCCTGGACGAGCGCTTCTACGATTATCCGCGCTTCGAAGAACAGGTCACCGATTTCCTCCAGAATAACGCGGAAATGCGCGTCAATTTCCGCGAGTCCACGGCGGAAGTGAAGGGCGATAAGGCCACGCTTATCGTGGATGCCGACATGACCTACGCGCTGAAGAGCAACGCCTCCGCGGAGCAGAAGCGGCGCGAGCGTATTCAATTTGATTTCGTGCGCACCGCGTCGGGCTGGAAGATTTATGAAATCACTCCGCGCCGCTTTTTCATACCGTAAGCCCGCGCAACTCATCCAGTAATCTCAAATTTCAAATTCGAAATTCCGAATTCGATATTAGATACTTCCGTCGCCACGCTACAATAGTCGCCCGATGTCCCGCCGCTCCCGGAAACAAACTGCCGCGTCGCGCGCGTCCGCGCCTTCCGCGCGCCCTGAAGCGTCGCGCCCGCGCAGAGCGGCGTGGTGGCATTTGCTGGTGCTCGTGGCCGTCACTTTCGCCGTGTATGGCAACGCCCTCGGCAACGGCTTCGTCTCCGACGACGACTTCCAGGTGCTCAGCAACCGCCTCATCACCGACTATCACAACCTCCCCAAACTTTTCACCACGCACGTGTGGGCCTTCGCTCATCAGGAATTGACCAACTACTTCCGCCCGTTGCACATGGCCATTTCCATGGCCGAATACTACGCGTTCGGCTACGACCCGTTGCTCTGGCATCTGGCCAATCTCGGCTTCCACGTCGCCGCGCTCACCGCCGCCTATTTTCTGACCCGCGCGCTGGCGGGCGAGACGCTTGCCTTCTGGGCCGCGCTGTGGTTTGCGCTGCATCCCATCCACGTGGAAAACGTCGTGTGGATAGCCGTGCTGCCGGACTTGTTGTGCGGGGTCGCTTTTTTTACGGGCTTGCTCGCGTATCAGCGCGCGCGCGAAGGACACCGGCCCATTCTGTTTTACGCCATCTCGACGCTGTGCTTTTTTTTGTCGCTGCTGCTGAAAGAAACGGGAATGGTCTTTCCCGGCCTGCTACTGGCGTATGAATTCCTCTATCGCGGTGAATCTCCGCAAGCCATCCTGCGTGGCGCCGCCAGATATATCTCCTTCGCGGCCGTCTTTGCCGTGTATCTCGCCATGCGCCTGCACGCGCTGGGTAAATTCGCTCCCGCCACGGGGACGCACTTCCACGTCACGCCCTGGGAAATGTTTCTCTCCGTGCCCGTGCTTTTCGCCGAATACGTCTGGAAACTTCTGGTTCCCGTCAACTTGAACTACTACTACGTCTATCACCCGGTGCGCGCGCTCGGCTGGCAGACCATCGTTTCGCTGCTGCTGATTGCCGGTCTGGTGTGGGCGGTCTTCTGGCTGAGGCGGCGGCAGCCGTTGCTCTCCTTCAGTATTGCGTGGTTCTGTCTGGTGATGGTGCCGGCGATGAGCATCACCAACGTTGGCGAAAATGTTTTCACTGAGCGCTATCTCTACATTCCCTCGTTCGGCTTCTGCATCATCGGGTCGTGGACCTGGCTGCGCGTTTGTAAATCCCCAAGCTCTATGGCGCGCCGGACCGCCGCGGTTGCGCTTGCCGCGTTGTTTCTGTTTTACGCCGCGCAAATCGTTCGCCGCAATCCAGACTGGAAGGACGACCTCACGCTGTTCGGCAAGACGGCGGAGCAATCTCCGGACTCCGGCACGACGATCGCCAATCTTGGCTACATCCACTACCTGCACGGCCACGTGGACGAGTCCATCGAGTTTTATCATCGCGCCATCCAGCTCAATCCCGAACGCGCGCTCACCCACAACAATCTTGGCAATTCGTATTCCGCCAAAAACCAGCTCGACGAGGCCATCGCCAGCCTGCGTCGCGCCATCGAGCTAAAGCCCGACTACTACTCCGCGTGGCTCAACCTCGGCCTTGTCTACGCCAAAAAACAAGATTGGGACCACGCCATCGAGTGTTACCAGAAAAGTCTGGAGCTGAAACCGGATTTCCCGGAGGCCTGGACTGCTCTGGGCCTCGCGCAATGGTCAAAAAAGCAGCCCCAGGATGCCATCGCCTCCTACCGCCATGCGGTGGCCGCCAATCCCGAATACGTTGAAGCGCACATAAACTTGGCCTCCGCGCTTTCGGAAACCGGCGCCACGGACGAAGCCGTCGAGCACCTGCTCACCGTGCTGCGCTTGCAGCCCAACGGCCCGTATGCTTCCATCGCGCACTTCAATCTCGGAATCAATTACGAGCGGAAACAGATGTGGAAAGCGGCGCAAGTGGAATACGAGCGCGCGCTGATGCTGAACCCTGGTTTTTCTCAGGCCCGCCAGAAAGTGGAGTACTATCGCGCGAAGCTACCCGCGGAAGCTCCGCCTCAGCTTCCTCTTTCCGTACCCCGCAAATTCTAAGTTGTACACGGGAGGGTCCGTCGTTTCGACCGAAGCGAGGAGCCTGCTCTCCGTTTTTCAATTGAGTCGAAGTACGTTGGAACTGCACTAACGTTTGGGCCGCACCCCAAACAGCCGCCGGAAGAAATTCTTCAATTTCGCGCCGAATCCGCCGCCCGTTTTCTGCTCCGCGATGGGCGTGTCGGCGCTGGCCGCAGCGCGTGTTGACGCCGGCACTGTCGGTGTGGCCACCGCGACCTTGGTCTCATCCGGAGTTTTTACCGAGTGCGACTTCTCCGCAGCGGCGGGGTCCTTTTTTTGCGGCATTTTATTCTTCTGCGGCTTTTCCACCCGGCCGCTGATGACCAGCGCGGGCTGCACGCGCAACTCGCGCACAAGAAGAATTGTTTCCGGCTGCGGTTCAAGCGCCGGCGGCGGCTTCGTCGCATCGAACGCCAGCGGCGGCATCAAGACAGTCCATCGCGGCTCTTCGGTGGCCGGCTTGGGCGGCTCTTTCTTGGCGCTTTCCGGTTTCACTCCATCGCCGGAGCTCACCGCCACCGCGCCCATTTGTGGCGGCTTGGGCGCCGGCGGATCTCCGCGCGCAAACACCGGCTCGCAAACGCACGCCCCGCTCGCCGCACGCAGCGATTCGAGTTGTCCGCCCGGCAGGATCACTTCACCCCGCTCGGGCACGACGAGGCTTTGCCCGGTGAGTTGTTGGTCCAACCGCACTGCGCCGTGCGCCGCCACAATGCCCAGTGAGCCATCCGCATCGACGCCGACGGTGACATCGCGCGGACGATTGCCGACGCTGATGAGCGCGGCCACCACCAACGCCGTATAAATCGTCACCGCCGGTCCCGAGGTCTCGGGGCCGATGCGCGCATGCACGCGCCCGAGATTCAAAGCCAGCGTCACGCTTCCCCCGGACTTCAGCACGGTAAAC
>DASYRO010000141.1:0-10150 GCA_036004385.1 Candidatus Acidiferrales bacterium | reverse complement strand
GCACGTCCCGGGCTACGGCATTCCGAAAAACATAAAAGGCGTGCTGCCGTGGAGTTTTGTGCAGGAGCGCGTCTCCAAAGCGCAGAATTATTGGATCTGCACGTCGAGCCGCGACGCGCGTCCGCACGCCGTGCCCACGTGGGGCGTCTGGGTGGATGGCGCCGTCTGCTTCGGCGGCAGCCCGGAAACGCGCTGGGCGCGCAACCTCGCAGCAAACCCCGCCGTCGCCGTGCATCTTGAAAGCGGCAGCGAAGTGGTCATCCTGGAGGGAACCGTCGAGCGCGTCACCGATGCGAAAGATCCGCTGGCCACGCGCGTCGCGGATGCCTATGAAGCCAAATACAAAATGCGCCACCCGCCGCCATTCTGGGTGCTGCGTCCCAGTGTCGTCTTTGCGTGGAGCAAGTTTCCCAAGGACGCCACCCGCTGGAAACTTATATAGTCCACCGCGATATCAGAGCGCAGGTCACTCTTGCTCGTCCCGAGCGGAGCCGAGGGGCCTACGAGGTGGGGTTTGCGCTGTTGCGCTGGCGAGCAGATGACGCAGCCAGGAGTGGCTGCGCCACTTGAATGCGCGACCCACTGTGCGTTCCATCCGCATCCATCCTGCCCACTCTTCTGTGCGGTGTCGCGCATTATTGCCTTGACGCTCCTATCGAACGCAGCGTAGAAGCAGTACAATTCCCGCGAGCAGAGATGTTTTCTAGCAATCGTGCCGGCGAAGCTGCCAGTGTGTTCTAACCGTGCGCAACCCGGGCATGACCGGCTAATGTAAGGAACGAACTGCGGAGAGAGTTTCTGATCGCGGACGCCGCAGTGGAGGATGGCATGCGAGGAAGGACTCGAGCAGCAACTGAATTTAGTTCACTTCTCGCGATACTCCTAGCGCTGCAAATTCAGTTTCCAACGATGGAGCGCGCGTCGCTGGCCAACAGCAGAATGCCGGGTTCCACGACAGCGAAGAGCGCGGGTCAAGCGCAACAGCAAGCGCGCGCCGCGCTCGGAAAACTTCCTCTGTACTTCATTGAGAACCGCGGGCAGTCGGACGGGCGCGTGGCTTACTATGCGCAGGGCCGCGATTCCACACTGTATTTCACTGCGCAGGGTGTCACGTTTGCTCTCCGGGCCAGTGCTCCCACAGTCTCGACATCCCATGAGCCGTCACTGCGCCCCGCTGCGTTCCGCGAGCCGCTCGCGGACGCATCCAACGTGTCGCGCTGGGTGCTTAAACTAGAATTCGTTGGTGCCAATCAAAACGTGCGGCCCATCGCACGCGAGCGCACCTCGGCGGTGGTCAGCTATTTCCACGGCCAGAAAGAGCAGTGGGAGACCGGGCTGGCTACCTACGCCTCAGTGGTTTATCCCAACCTCTGGCCGGGGATTGATCTGGTCTTCTCGGGCAACGCAGGGCAATTGAAATATTCATTTTTGGTGCAGCCCGGCGCGGATCCCGCAAAGATTCGTCTGGCCTACCGAGGCGCAACAGCGCTGGAAGTCAATGCTGCCGGGCAACTGGTGGCGTCCACGGGCGCGAAGCCTCTCGTCGAACAAAAGCCTTATGCATACCAGGAAATCAGCGGACAGAGCGTGAGAGTAGAAGCAATGTACGCGCTCGCAGCGGAGAATCATTCCGCGCGGCGCGAATGGAGTTTTCGTGTCGGCGAATACGACCGCAGCCGGCTGCTGGTGCTCGACCCGGTCACATTAGTTTATGCCGGCTTCATCGGAGGAAGCGGTGATGATGACGTAGGGCTCGGCATTGCTCTGGACCCAGCCGGAAATGCCTATGTGACGGGATACACCAACTCCACGCAAGCGACCTTTCCGGTGACTGTAGGGCCCGACTTGACGGAAAACTTCGGTCCGTATGACGCCTTCGTGGCCAAAGTAAACGCAACCGGCACCGCGCTCATTTACGCCGGCTATATCGGAGGAAACTCCTGCGGTAGTTGTGGAGTTGGAAGTGGTGACGATCGCGGGAATGCCATCGCCGTGGACAGCGCCGGCAACGCTTACGTGACGGGGGAGACCTCTTCAAACGAGGCGAGCTTTCCGGTAACTGTCGGGCCAGACCTCACCTTCAACGGCGGATTCCGTGACGCTTTTGTGGCCAAAGTGAATGCATCAGGGACTGCGCTCGTGTACGCCGGGTATATCGGCGGCAGCGGCGACGACCATGGCCAGGGCATTGCTGTGGACAGCGCGGGCAACGCCTACGTAACCGGATACACTACTTCCAGTGAGGCCACTTTCCCCGTTCGCACCGGTCCCGACTTGACCTTCAACGGCGACACGGACGCATTTGTGGCTAAGGTAAACCCAACAGGCACGGCGCTGGTCTACTCAGGGTATATCGGAGGAAGCGGATACGATCTTGGCAGGGCCATTGCCCTGGACGGTGCCGGGAACGCCTATGTGACGGGAATCACAAATTCCACCGAGGCGAGCTTTCCGGTAACTGTAGGGCCTGATTTGACACAGAACGGAAACTTTGACGCATTCGTGGTCAAGGTGAACGCAAGTGGCACGGCGCTCGTGTATGCCGGGTACATCGGAGGAAGCGGATACGACGTTGGTGCGGGCATCGCAGTGGACAGCGTCGGCAACGCTTATGTGGTGGGATTCACCCCTTCCGACGAGACAACCTTCCCCGTGACCGTCGGGCCAGACCTCACTTACAACGGCGGCTTATATGACGCTTTCGTGGCCAAGGTGAACGCGACGGGCACCGGCCTAGTCTATTGTGGCTACATCGGTGGCAGCGAGGACGACGAAGGTTTTGGCATTGCAGTGGACACTGCCGGCAACGCCTACGTCACCGGCGGCACACAGTCCACTGAGGTAAGCTTCCCAGTCGCTGTGGGGCCGGATCTGACCTTCAACGGCGTCTCAGACGCCTTTGTGGCCAAGGTGAACGCAACAGGCACGGCGCTAATCTACGCTGGGTACATTGGCGGAGGTGACCACGATGCTGGCGAAGGCATCGCCGTGGACAGCGCCGGCAACGCGTACGTGACGGGATTCGCTTACTCCTCCGAGGCGACCTTCCCGGTCACTGTTGGGCCTGACCTGACCTACAACGGAGGTCTTGTTGATGCCTTTGTGGCCAAGGTTTCTGGGGCGAGCGCGGCCGACCTATCGCTGACCAAGACTGATTCGCCCGATCCAGTCAACGTGGGCAGCAATTTGACCTACACGCTTACGGTCACTAACAATGGCCCGAGCGCGGCCTCAGGCGTGGCAGTCTCCGACACTTTGCCAGCTAATGTGGTGTATGTCTCGGCCACGCCGAGCCAGGGGAATTGCTCTCAGTCAGCAGGAACCGTAACCTGTAATTTGGGCAATGTGGCCAATGGCTCCAGCCCCACCATCACCATTGTTGTGACGCCGACCGCCGCGGCATTCGGCACCATGATCACGAATACTGCCACAGTGACAGCCTTTGACAACGACCCCAACCCGGCGAACAATCCAGCCTCGCAGACGACGACTGTGGTAGACACCCAGCCACCAACAGTAATCGTCAGCCAGCCCAACGGGGGCGAAAAGATTTTCACGGGCACGCCGTACTTGATCACGTGGACCGCCGCCGACAATGTGGGGTTGAACTTCTTCGATGTGTTCTACTCCACAAACGGCGGCTCAACCTACAATCCGGTGCCCGGATGCACGGGTGTGTCCGGCGCGCAGTCGAGTTGCACATGGGCGGCCCCGGGGCCGACCACCTCGAGCGGGCGCATCAAAGTGACGGCGTACGACGGCTCCGGAAACAATTCCACAGATACTTCCAACGCCAATTTCAGCATCGTGACAGGAACCGGCTCGATCACCGTGACGCAGCCGAATACCGCACTGGATTGGGGCATCGGCTCAACGCAGCAGATCAAATGGAATCACAATCTCGGGCTGACTTCTTACGTCAGGATTGAAGTCACCCGGGATGGCGGAATGACGTGGAGTGTGGTCGCCAGTTCTGTTAAGAACAACGCCACAACGACGGGCAGTTACAACTGGCTGGTCACTGGCCCGATCACGGACCGGGCGCGCGTGCGCGTGAGCTGGACTGCGAATCCTGCCACGAGCGACATCAGCAACCTGGACTTCGTCATATCCAAGCCGTATATCGTGCTTGCTGCGCCGAATACAACCGCGACTAATTTTGGTTACGGCACGGCGCGCACGCAGACTTGGACTACCAACCTTGGGCCGGGGGACAAGGTTCGCTTGCTGCTCAGCACGGATGGGGGCGCGACGTTTCCCACAGTGCTGGTCAACAACCTGACGGCTACTGCGAGAACAGTGAACTACACTGTGCCCACGCTTGGTGCGCCGGTTGACTCGACGCGGTTGCGAATCGAGTTACTCGCCAATCCGGCGATCGCCGGCACAAATCCGGTGGACTTTCGCATTGAGCCACCCTACGTGCGTGTGAAGACGCCCAACGGCCCACAAGATCTATGGACGATCGGAACCGTAAAAACGCTCACTTGGGCGAACAACTTGGGGACGTCTGAAAACGTCATCATTGAGTTGTCACTCGATGGGGGAAACACCTACTCCATCGTGCTGTTTTCGAACACTCCATCGAGCGGCACGCAGACGGTGACGGTGCAATCCGGTTGGGCGACACAGATGGGAGTCGTGCGAATCACCTGGCTCAAAAACGGCGCCGTCGCTGACGTTTCCGATCTTCCATTCCCGATCCAATAGTAGTGAGAAACCGCACCGATGCCACGCGCCGAAATCGCGGGGAGAAGCTCGGGGGTTCACGCGAAACCTCCGGCGGGTCTCGGTTTTAGGTTTTCAGGGGTGCGGTGCAGGCAAAAAAAGAGAAAGAGAGGGAAGCCAAGCGGGCCCAGCCCTCAATCCCCTCTAAGAAGATTCTCCCCTTGCCTTCCACACTTCCTCGAATCGCGTCGAGAGATCTTCCTCTTGAGCCGCGTCGAATTCGCGAAGCCAGCGCCGGATATACGCCACATCCACTTGCGGGTTCTTCAGCAATATGGAATGCACATCCTCCAGGTCGCGGGGGCGACCTGCGACGACCTTATGGATGATGACGTCTTCAACGGCTGCATACTGAACCGTTGTTCCCTCGACTTGAATCGGCCGAGCGCGTTCGATTGCCTGCCGCTCATAAGCAGAAAACGAAAAGACAAGGTCGATACGGATACCAGATGAAGAATCCAGGCAAGGAAGAACCAAAGTCTGCGCCACAAAATCTGCCGGGGAATCAGTCAGAACTTTCCAGCCCGATTCTTTGGCGAGGTCGAGAATTAAGGAGAGTTTTTCTGGACCGACTCCGAGAGTTACATCCACGTCCCTTGTCAGGCGGGGCTCGCCGTACAAAAGCACGGCTTGTCCGCCGATAAGCATGTAAGGGATTCCGCGACGATCAAGGCCGCGGGCCAGTTTGCTCAGCAGCGCCTCGAACATTAAGAATCCTTGTCGTACGGATATCGGTGTCCAAGCCTTCGAGTGGATCTGTTGGCGGAAACACTCCGAGCAAACGCGCCAGGTCGTACATTCCTTGCTGCAAACGAAGGTTACGGGCAAAGTCGGGCGGTTCGCGGAGGGGTCCCGCCGCTTCCCACGCTCGCCACGCTGCTACATTTCGAATCATCTGGTTCCGGGGATTGCGAATGCTTGTTGCTTCGGAAAAGAGCTCAATTATTATAAACCCTAAGGCAAGAAGGAAGTTCTTGGTTGATCGGATCGGCGTGCAGACAAAAAAAGAGAGGGAAGCCAAGCGGGCCCAGCCCTCAATCCCCTCTAAGAGGATTCTCCGCTTGCCTTCCCCCTACAGGGGCTCTATATGGCACGCTCGGTGCCAAACCAAAGCACACGTTTTCAATAGTTTAGTTCGCTGGTACTCGGTAAAAAAGCCAGCCTCAGGGTAATTTTTGCGGTCTAGCCGCCTTCTGCGAGGCAGGAATTCATCATGCGCGTGAACACGGCGCGAATATCCTCATCGGAGTATGACGCGGGGAATTTAGAGGTCTTCGCCAACAGTTGGTCGCGCAGCAGGCTTTCCAACGTACCCATCAGCGCGGAGCGCAAGGCCTGCGGGTGCACCCCCGGTGCCAGCTCGCCATTTTCGGACATGGCGCTGAGAATGCCGTCCAGGGTACGGATGAATTCCCGGAAGCCGGGCACAAACGCCACCACGTGCGAACTCCCGCGAATGCGCCGCCCTTCCAGCAGGAACAACGCGCGCTGCGCACGGTCCTTTTCCATAAAGTTCATCACCATTTCCAGCAGGACCCGCAGCTTTTCCTTGGGATCGTCGATGGCTTGCGTGGCCATCTGGATGGCCGGATTAATCTGCTGCCAAGCATGGTCGAAGATGGCTTCCAGCAGGCCTTCTTTGTTGGTGAAGTGCTTGATGAGCTGCGATTGGCTGGTGCCCGCGAGGCGCGCGATGGCCGCCGTGCTGGTGGTTTCGTAGCCGCGTTCAGCAAAAAGGATCTTGGCCGCTTCGCGCAGACGGTCGCGGCTGGAGCCGGTCGGTGGAGTGCGTGCCGGCGACATGACTGCCGTTCCTAGTCTGTTCGCCACTACAGTTAGAAGTAATAATACTTCGCTGCGCCGTTGTCCAGAGCTTTTTTGAGATTTCCACGGGTGGCCCTGTGGGCATGAAAATAGGGGTTGACAGCCGTATAATAGTTTCAATACTATCGAAAATGGTTGGTGCCTGACTGTAGGTGGTTGTGATACCACCAGCCTCCACCTTACGGCGCCCCGAATCTTCTCCAAGGAGCTCTGTGCCATGAGACGATTTCGGGCCCTTTTCCTTTTGTCCCTCTCCATCGTGGTTCTGGATGCGGCGTTTTTTGCCTTTGCGCATCGCTCCACGGTTCGCGCTGCCACCCCGGCCAGCGGCACGCTTTCGTTGACCAGCCTCCCGTTGCAATGGGACGGCTTCGCTCTTCCTGCGACATCTCCGAACGAGAGCACCTGCGTCGAAGGCGTGAACTGCGACACTTTCACATTCACGCTGGCCCCCGGCGACTATACCGGCAAGCGCGTGCGCTTCCGCATCACCTGGACGAACCAGTTTAACGACTACGATGTGTTTGCTCACGCCGGTTCCAACGCCGGCGCAGAAGTGCAGAGCTCGGGCGATGGCGCTCCAGAGACGGTGGAAGAGAATACCTTCGACATCAACCGCGTAGTCAGCGCGGGCGTCAATGACACCTTCACCATTCACACCGTATATTTCGCCGTAGCTACGATTGATCCCTATCACGGCGTGGTCAGCCTCGAAGATATCAGCTCCGTGAACGTGCGCACGGCGAAGCACGTTGTAGGAAACAAGAGCGGCCTGCGCTTCAGCCGCAACCGCACGGTGTGGGCCACCGGCGCCGGTTCCAATGCGGAGCCCAGCGTGCGTGTGGATTTTCAGGGCAACGGTTACGTCGGCGCGCCGCGCGGGCTGACCGGCGGCACGGACCTGTGGCGCTTCGACCTGAATCCGCTGAGCCCGACCTATGACCCGTTCCTGCGCGCGGCCACCGCGACGTTTGACGCCGGCGGCAATCCCACGAATCCCGCGTGGAAAGGACAGCCGGACGCCATCATGATCGCCGATGATTCTGCCACTCTTGGCGGCGATGGCGGCGGCGACTACGACATGGCTGTCGGGTTTTCATTGGCCGGCGGCGTTCTTCCCGGCGCGGCTCCTACCCTGGCCATGAGCAGCCTGGTGGCCGCCAATATCTCCGTGCAGAATTCCGCCGATCGCGGCGACACCATCCTCCGTAATCCAGCCGGAAATATTCTCGTCCCCGAAGACGACCGCGAATGGCAGGAATTTCTCGGCAGCAGTGTGGTGTACATGGGCTACCGCGAGCTGGCCGGCTTGCAGAGCAGCGCGAAGTTCTACGTGAACCGCAGCGACGATGGCGGCCTCACGTACGGCCCAGCGGTGCTGGCCGCCGTGGGCGGCAACACTACTGGGGATGTCACCGTGGACCAGCGCGATGGCACGGTGTACTTCTGCTTCCAGGGCCCGGGCGCCAACGGCAATAAAGAAGTGCACGTTGCCGTGGGCACGCCGCCGAACCTCCTCGTACCGCCGGTCACCTATACCGTGGTGACTGCGGCCACCGGCCAGAACAGCATCGCCAATCTGTTCCCGGCGTGCAAAGTGGCCGACGACGGCACGCTCTACGTCACTTACTCCGATGGCGGCACAGGGATTGTCCTCGCGCACTCCTTCGATCATGGCAAGACGTGGGCGCCGCCCGTACGCGTGGACGAGCATCGCGAGCCCGCCGTCAAGCTGATGCCGTGGCTGGCTACCGGCAAGCAGCCGGGCAGCGTGGCAGTGGTGTGGCTGGCCGCGGAGGGGCCGGACAGCGAAGACGGCCTGGGCCAGAACAACAACAATTCCAACTGGAAAGTGTGGATGGCGCAATCCATCAACGCGACCATGTCCATGCCCACGTTTTATCAGAATGTGGCCAGCGACCACTTCATCCACGGCTCCAACGTCAGCGTGGCCGGGCTGGTCCTCAGCGGAGAAAGCCCTAACCGCAACCTGCTGGACTTCATTCAGCTCGCACTCGACCCGCAGGGCCTCGCCTTGGTCGCGTACGGAGACGACCACAACGATTTCCGCGGGCAGACTTTCGTCGCGCATCAACTCTCCGGCTACAACTTGAACACCGGCAAGCGGGTGGACATCAAAGATACGGACCCGGGCGATGCGGTGAACACGGCCGATCCGGAAGTGAAGGACTGGCGTCACGACGCGCGCGCCGAAACGCGCCCGCCGATTCTGCCGGATATCGACACGCCGGCAGATATCGTCTCCATAGACTACGGCTGCACGACGATTGGCGGCCTGCCGGCCATCTCCGCGACGCTGCGCGCTTCGGGCCTGGAGAGTGTGCCGCCCCTCGGCGTCTGGCGCATGAGCTTCGCCAGCAATCCGACCAAGCCCGGCGTTTCCGACCGCGCCGACCAGTGGTTCCTGATCGCGGAAACAGATGACGCGGGTAATCGCACATTTTCCTACGGCACCGCCGCGCGCAATACCGACGGCTCCATCACCTACACCAAGCAAGGCGCGGCGGACGTCGGCCGCTTTGATCTGGCAACCCGCTCGGTGACCATGAGCGTGCTGACCGCGAAGCTCAACGCACTGCAGACGCACGGCACCATCACCGACAAGACGAAATTCATCGGACTGCGAGGATTCGCGTCCGTGGACAACTTTGTGATTCCTGTGAATACGCCTGCCGCCAGCACGTCCGTCGCTACCGGCATCACTGACGCGACGCGCGGCGGCACAACGTTCTCCTGCAAGTGAGGACAGCAGGCCGGCCGGTCTCCTGGGCTGGAGGGCCGCCGGTCCGCTGTCCAACGGCGGAGCGGTCCTGCGGTTGCGGCGTGGGTAGGCACCAGCACGCCGCACGCCGCAGGGCCGATAAGTTCGCCGCGCCGCGCGATTGGTTAGCGGCGCGGCAGAGTTTGTGTCGCCTGCCCCCACATCGGTTGTGCGACACAGGCCGTCGGCCTCCCCTGCGCCGCACGGCCACCTGTGCGCGGCTCCGCTCTTCCCCCGATCTGCCGGAGCCGCGCCCTTCTTTTCTGCGCGAAGCGCCTTGCCATTCGTACCGCCGCTCTCCACGCATTGACGCGGGCGGTCTTAAGACGCGCCCCTACAGCTGCTCTGCTGAAAAATCTGTGTAATCTGCGAAATCTGCGGATACCCCGCCATTTTGGATCTTCCGCCGGCAATCATTTCGTCCGAAAATGCATTGCGGTAACGCCGCCTTCCAGGCGGTGCTTTTGACTTGTACCCAACCGGCTGGAGGCCGGCGTTACGCGGAGAAACTTTCGGCCCTGCGGTCATGACTCAAATCATCCACGCCGCGTCACCCGATCACATCGCCAGCATTCGCGAGCTCTTCCTCGAATATCAGCGCTGGCTGGGACTGGATTTGTGCTTTCAGAATTTTTCCGCGGAGCTGGCCGCGCTGCCCGGCGATTACGCTCTGCCGTCCGGCCGCTTGCTGCTGGCGCTGCACGCCGCGCGCCCGGCAGGCTGCATCGCCTTGCGCAAACTCGTACTGGAAGATGCTTTTTGTAGGGGCGCGTCTTTAGACCGCCCCTCGAGGCCGGGCGAAAATCTTTGCGAAAT
>DASYRO010000140.1:0-3563 GCA_036004385.1 Candidatus Acidiferrales bacterium | reverse complement strand
CACTGGTGATGAACGTGCCCAGAAGCACCGGCGCCCCTCCGGCTGCGCGCGGCGCGTAAAGCGGCACTGGCACAATGAACGACGGTGGCGTTCCGCTCTGTTTCAATCTGCCGCGCACCAGGAATCTCTCTCCGGCCGGCTTCACCTCGAATTCTACTGAGAACTTCGGGGTGCCCGTGCCGCGCACCCACTCGTCGAAGAACCAGTCCATCGCTCCCGGCCGTCCCGGAGTTTTGCGCGTGCCTTCGAGATCCATTTCCGGCGTCATCACAGCTTCGACCTCGCGCTGGAAATCCGCAGTAGTTAGCGCGCGCTCGCGATAGTTGTTCGCCAGCGCTTGCAAAAGTCTTTCGAACCGCTCGTCAGAATTTTTGGCTGGTTCGCACAGCATCATGCGCAGCATGTGCACCACCCAGGACGCTTTCGGAATGGTGAGTTGTGCGAAGCCGCGCGGCGATTTCGATGAGTGCAGCCGGTAACCCAGCGTCAGCGGGCCAACGGAATCGAGAGTCTCATTTTCACCCCACGCGGAAATAAGCTTACGGCGATAGGCTTCCAATTGCGCGGCCAGCCGCCCGGGTTGCGCGGAATCTTCGGACATCAACGTGCGGTATGCCGACAGGCCCTCCTCAATCCACTGATCGCGATAATTTCCGCGAGCGGTCGTGTCGCCCCAGCCGATGCCGCCGAGGCTGAAGCGCGCGGATTGGATTACTCCGTCCGATGACCATTTGCCTGTGCGCGACTCGCCGTCTTCATGCTCGTCCAACTTTTTGCCGGCCGTCGTGAGGGTCAGCGTTCGCGGCCAGCGGAAGGAAAGATCGAAGGGCACGAACTTGTCGCTGCCCGCCACGTGTGCGTACCAGCTTCCGAGCGCTCCAGCGACGAGAGCCGGATCGCTCGCGTCGGGCAGGGTGCCCAGATATTTCAGTTGCACGCGAACGGTCTGAGTCGCGGCGGGAGCTTCGTGCAATACGACGAGCACGGTATTTTCGCCGCGCAGCGCCGATTCTTCTGGAGTCAAATCGCTGGACTGAAAGAACGACAGTGCGCGCCCAGTATCATCGGTCACCTCGCTGACCGTGAGCCGCCGCGAGATTTCCATGACCACGGCGCGTTCGCCGCCGCGCTCAGCTTGCAACTGCACTGTCGTCACGCCTTTGATCGCGCGGCTCGCGGAAATCGTCGCATCGAGGGAGTATCCCAACGGCTCGAACGCGGGCGCAGCCGCCGGCTGGTCCTCGCGGGCGAACGAGGTCCACGTGTCGAAATACGGCAGCCCCGCGACATAACGCGTCTGGCCGATGCGGATTTGTTCCGCGCGGCGGTCATCGGCCAGCACCTCGAATGCGCCGAAGACGTCTCCGGCGATGCCCGCGTAGAAATACGCTTGCGGGTCTTTGGCCAGCAGGTCGGCCAGAATGCGAAGCGAATGCTGGGGATTCAAGTTGCCAACCGTCGGATTCCAATCCTCCGCGAAGGATGGTTCGGCAAACGGCTGCGCGCCGGCGCGAGTGAGCTGCGCGCGCAGCTCTGCCGCGGAATTATCGGTGAAACGGAAATACGCGCGGGAAAAGGACTGGTCGAGCAGAGGGGCGCCGAGGAAGCGCACCAGAGAACGCTTTTCCACGGGATCGCGAGGCACGGCGATGACGCGCCCCTCTCCGGTGAAGACGGCGCCGGTCACCCGGCCGTCGAGCGCGGCGAGGAACGCCAGCTTGCCTTCATCGAGCGCAATGCGCACAGCGTCGCGACGCAATGTCAGCTCGCGCACGCGATAGACCTGCGTTCCGTCCACGTGCAAAGCATTCAGGTTTCGCACGATCGCGCGCGGATCTTCGACAGCCGGCGGCGCGGCGGTCGAGCCGAAAGGGATAACGGCGCAGAGAATAGAAAAGAGAAAATAGCAAATAGGCAGCCAAAATTGGCTCGTCGTGCCGTGTTTCCGCAAGTGATTGGAAAAAGAATGTTTGTACCCAGTAGCTGCGTGGCGCGACGCCGACCTGGTTAACGCATAATTTAGGGGTACCCCCCTTTTTTGTGCAAAGAGTGCGCAAACCACTGAAAATAGGCTCCTTACGCGAAAAAAGAGCGTGCACATATGGTCAAAGAGTGCGTAACCAACTGAAAGAAAAAGGGATAGTTTTGCAAGGAGCGAAGACCCTTGGATTCGCAAATCGCGTAGGAGGAATGCCCAGCATCCATTGCGGAGGCCCTTTACTATAGCCCGTCGTGTGGACATGACGATAGATATTAGCTCATAGAAAATACACTGTCAAGCACAATTGCGCGCGCGCCACTGTAGCAACTTGGAGCACGCCGGGGCAAGCCGCGTTGCTTTTTGCCGGGCGATGTTTGGTAAGATGCCGCGGTGCGTCGCGGCATCATTCTTACGCTCCTGGCTACTCTCTTCGTTCTGTCGGCCTTGGCGGACACCATTGTCCTCAAGAGCGGGCGGCGCATCTCCGCGACCAATGTGATCGAAGAAGGCGACCGCGTCTATTTCGAGACGCCGTCGGGCCGCCTGAGCTTTCCCAAGTCCGCTGTCGAACGCATCGAGCGCGGCGGCGAATCGGTGTGGGGATCGGGGAATTCTTCCGATGACGCCAAAAAAGTGGACCTGTCCGCGGCTGCGCCATCGTCCGCAGCAGTCGAGGGCTACGAGGAAATCGCGCGAGCCGCGGTCAAGGACGGATCGCTGGATCGCAACTTCATCGCCAAATTGGAAGGCGAAGCGCAGGGCCGCGCCGCGCCGGCCGTGGCCAAGGCCGTGGCTGCGCTGCATGCCGCCGCGCAGTTCGAACTGAAGGGCGGCGATGTGGACGCGGCCATCGGCGATTATCGCCGCGCGCTCAGCTTTGCTCCGGACCACGTCGGCGTGCTGCTGAGCATTGCGCATCTCTATCTGCGCAAAAGCGAGTTTGCGCGCTCGCTGGAGTTTCTGGAAATCGCCAACCGCGCTGCGCCGGAAAACGCCGACGTCGCCCGCCTGATGGGCTGGGCCTACTACGGCATGAGCAAAATCAACGAGGCCGTTCGCGAATTCCGCCGCGCGCTCAAACTTCGCCCGGATGCCAGCACGCAGCAGGCGCTGCTCAAAGCCGAGCGCGACCTGGAAATCGAGGATCGATTCAAGAAGAACGAATCCTTCCACTTCAAGCTGAGCTACGATGGCGAGGCCGCGCCGGCGCTGGCCCGCGAAGTGCTGCAAACCCTGGAGAGACATTTCGCCGGTATAGAATCGGAACTCAATTATTCACCGAGCGATCCCATCGGCGTAATCCTGTATACGGCGCAAGCCTTTCGCAACGTCACACGCGCGCCGGGCTGGGCCGGAGCGGTGAACGACGGCCGCATCCGCGTGCCCGTGCAGGGACTCACGGGCATGACACCGGAGCTCTCCTCGACTCTGAAACATGAGCTGACGCATTCGTTTGTCTTTCAGAAGACACGCGGGCACTGCCCGGTGTGGCTGAACGAAGGCATCGCCCAGTACATGGAAGGCTTGCGGGTCGGAGACTACGCGCACGACATCATCGAGATGTACGAAAAAAAGATGAGCG
>DASYRO010000139.1:0-7121 GCA_036004385.1 Candidatus Acidiferrales bacterium | reverse complement strand
AAGGCCGTTTCCGGCGGGTTTGTATTCCATGAAGGCGGAGAGCTCGCGGCACCAAACGACATTCTTGTGGATGACTGGTACGCGAAAGCGAAGAATGTAAAAGTCGGCCAGACGCTGCGGTTGCTGGACAACGATTTTCATGTCGCTGGAATCGTGGAGCACGGCAAAGGCGCGCGGCTCTTTGTGCCCATCCAGACGCTCCAGGAGCTTTCCGGCGCGCGGGACAAAGCCAGCGTGTTCTTCCTGAAGCTGACGCGGCCGGAACATACACCGGCCGTCGCGGACGAGCTGCGAAGGATTTTTCCACGGTATGAAATCCGGCCGCTGAAAGATTTTCTTTCGCTGATGACTTCATCCAATCTCCCGGGACTGCAAACCTTCATCAACTCCATGATCGCGCTGGCCGTGGCCATCGGGTTTCTGGTGATTTTTCTTTCGATGTACACGATTATCATCGAGCGGACGCGGGAAATCGGCGTGCTGAAGTCGCTGGGCGCATCCAAGACCTACATCGTGCAGGCGCTGCTGACCGAGACCGCGCTGATTTGCGGAATTGGAATTGTGATCGGAGTCGTGATGACGTTTGGGATGCGCGCATTGCTGATTCGCGTTTTTCCGACGCTGACCATCCTGGTGACCTTGGAATGGATTCTGCGCGCGGCGGCTATTGCCATCGTGGGCGGGCTCATCGGAGCCAGCTATCCGGCCTGGTTGGCAAGCCGCAAGGATCCCGTGGAAGCGCTCTCGTACGAATAGAAAACGCAGACTAGGCAGACATGCAAAACGCGGCTACAATACTCGCGCCTACAGAAGAGGGCTTCCCTCCTGGTGAACGCGACGTGGACCCGATACTGAAAACGGAAAACCTGTGGAAGGTCTACCGCAGCGGCAAGGTGGACGTGTCTGCGCTGCGCGGCGTGAATTTCGAGGTGCTGCCGGGCGAATTTGTGGCGGTCATGGGACCCTCGGGCTGCGGAAAGTCGTCGCTGCTCTACGTGATCGGCGGGCTGGCGCAGGCCACGCGAGGACACGTCTTCGTGGACGGCAACGATATGTCCGACCTGAGCGACGCGGCGCGCACGAAACTTCGCCGGCACAAAGTGGGTTTCGTCTTCCAGCGCTTTAATCTTCTACCCACGCTCGACGCCTACGGCAACATCGCCATTGCGCAGCACATCCACGGCAACGGATTCGATCCCCACCGCTTCGACGTCGTAACCGCAATGTTGAAACTGACCGACCGGCTTCATCACAAGCCATCCGAACTCTCGGGCGGAGAACAGCAGCGCGTGGCCATCGCGCGCGCCATCATCAACGAGCCGAAAATCATCCTCGCCGATGAACCCACAGGAAACTTGGATTCCAAGAATTCGGAAATCGTGCTCGGAATGTTGCGCCAGCTCAACCGGGACCTGGGGCAGACGATCGTGATGATCACGCATAACCCGGAGGCCGCAGCGTACGCGGGTCGCGTCGTGCACATGCGCGACGGTATCATCGTGGATGGCGTGCCGGAGGACTGATGCGCGCACTCTGGCGGGGAATTTCCAACACGGTTTTCTGGTCTTACGAACGCGGCACGTGGCCGTACGACCTTCTCGTCGGCGCGATCGTGCTCTTCGTGTTTCTCTCTCCGCGGGCCTGGTTCGATGACCAGCCGCAACTCGGGCCGCCGGGACATCAGGCGCAGGTCGAATGGATCGCAAGCGATCCCTCCAACCCAACAGAAACGTACCGCGTGGACGCCCGTCTGCTCTCCATTCCCAAGCGCACACCGGAGCTGGAAAAGGAGACTCACGACGCGTTGCGCAAAAACGTCGAGCAACTGCGCAACCGCAGCTTCAAGATTGAACGCATCGAGCCGGTCCGCGGCGAAGACGGAACGATCCGCTACTACGACATCGTGATCAAAAAATAGCCTACCGGAAGCGCCGATACTCCTAACGAAACCCGAACCCCCGACGTGTTTTCCGCATCCCAGCAGGGGTGTGGTACGATGCAGCGGCTCAGGGAAACGGAGAAGCCATTTGAATTTGTCGGGAACACGGTGCGGGCTGCTGGCGGCGATGATGGGAATCGCCTTGGTGACAGGGGCAGCCGCCAAGCCCGTTGCCGCGCAGGCCCAGCCGAACCGGACTCTGGAAGACCTGCTAAAACAACTGGACAGCGAATCAAAGTCCTTCCATGCCCTGAGCGCGAATGTGGAACGCACCAAGGTTACAGTGGTAGTGAATGATCGCTCGACCGAGTCGGGTCAAATCTGGGTTCGCGGTGACGACAAAATGCTGCTGGAGCTGGCCCCGCCCGACGGGCGAGTGATCCTTCGCGACGGTGGGAAACTGTTTGTTTATAACCCCAAGGCCAAGCGCGTGGAAGAATACGACCTCGGCAAGCACCGCGCACTGGTGGACCAGTTCTTGTTGCTGGGCTTCGGGAGTTCCGGGAACGATCTGAAGAAGGGTTATCTAGTCACCCTGCAAGGCGAACAGATTCTCGACAAGAAGAAAGTGTTCCTATTGGACTTGACGCCGAAGTCGGACAAAGTGCGAGAGCAATTCTCGAAAATCGAGCTGTGGATTGACGAGGCTACGTGGCTGCCGGTGCGGCAGAAATTCCTGGAAACTGGCTCCGGCGACTACCTGGAGATTCACTACACGAATCTCATGCGCAACCCGAAAATTCCGGATTCTCGTTTTAAGAAGATCTGGCCCAAGGACGTCACAAAGGTCAAACCACAAGGCGAATGAATTCGCGCATCCCCGGGCACGGATTCCCTCCAGCCGGAAATACGGATTCACAAATGACTCAGGCTTCGGAGCCGCCGCGCAACTCGAGGTTTGGTTGCACGTTCGCCGGAGGGACGGCGGGTGCATCCATGGGCTCGAGGTTCAGCGCATCCGCAGGCGGCGCATGGCGCAGGATGACAATCATCACCGCGAACACGATAATGGCGGTCGCGAAGAGTGTCCGTAGCGTAATCGTTTCGCCGGCAAAGGCCCACCCAAGAACTACAGCGACCATAGGGTTCACGAATGCGTAGGTAGAGGCTCGCGCCGGCGTGGTGTTTCGCAGGAGCCAGAAGTACGACGAGAAGCCTACGATCGATCCGAACGCGGTGAGATAGGTGAGTGCGAGAACCGATCGCATGGAAATATTCTGCCACGCGAGGCGATTCCAATCGCCCACCAGAGCGCCGAATAATGTTAGTACGGCGCCGCCCGCGAGCATTTGCATACCGGCGGACAAAACTCCCGATTGCGGAAGACGTGCTCTGCTGGAGTAGAGCGAGCCAGCCGCCCAAGATAGCGATGCTAGAAACAGAACGGAAACGCCACCGAGCGGCACGCCGCGTCCATTGAGAACGTGTCCCGGACCGATCAGCAAGCCGATCCCCACGAGCCCAAGCAACATTCCGGAGATGACGCCCCACGTCGGACGATGCCCGCCGGGGATCAGCCAGACCAGAATCACCACCCAGAACGGCTCGGAAGTGATCAGCAGCGCTGTGAGGCCGGAAGGAACAAATTGCTCGGCCCAGACGACTCCTCCGTTGCCTCCGAGCAGCAGAAGCGTTCCGATCATAGCGGCCGTGCGCCAGTGCCGCCAGTCTGGTTTTTCATCACTGCGCCAACGGGCCCATGCGTAGAGAACCCCTCCCGAAACAAGGAAGCGAACTCCGGCCATCAGGAATGGCGGAAGAGTCTCGACCGCAAATCGAATCGCGAGATACGTCGAGCCCCAGATGACGTACACCGCTGCGAACGCCGCGATCAGACGCCAACGATAGCCCTGTTCGTGGATTCCCGCGTCAGGCATGAGACTCCTCCACCGCGGGGATGTTCAGCGGGAGTTGTCCGCTTTCTTTCTGCGTTTCCAGGACGATCGTGGTACGCGTGGCGACGACGGATTGCATGGAACCAATTTTTTCGCGCAACAATCGGCCAAGCGCTTGCGGAGTCGAAGTCCGAACTTTGACGAGGAAACAATCCTCTCCGGCGATGTGATGGATTTCCTGGACCTCGGGAATCTCGGCCAACACTTTTTCAGTTCGCCGGGAGTGCGCAGAGTCGTTAGTGCGCACGAAAACAAATGCCAGCAGAGAGAGTCCGAAGGCCTCCGGATTCACACGAGTCTCGTAGCCGAGAATCACACCGCTCTCCTCGAGCTTGCGGATGCGTTCGAGAACGGCCGAGGGAGCCATGTCCACCTGCCGGGCGATCTCGGCGTTGGAGGTACGTGCAGACCCCTGAAGAATGCCCAATATTCGAAGGTCAGTTTCGTCAATAATTCTGTTTGAATGCCTCATTACAGAATAATCGTCTATGAATATGTTTTTGTCAAGACTAATTGTCTGTATGCATGGTCCAAATTGGCTGTTGATTCGGATCGAACGTATTGAATACAGAATGTCGGCCTTTAAGTCGACGTGAGTTATCCTGCTGGGGTGGCGCCCTCAACGCGAAGTAGCTCATCCTTTCGCCTGCGGCCCCAACGGTAGCCACCGAGCTCGCCATTCGCCCGCACAACGCGATGGCAAGGGATTACTACGGCTGCCGGGTTGGTAGCACAGGCGCGTGCCACGGCGCGAACGGCGCGCGGGCGACCGACTGCGCGAGCCACATCAGAGTATGACCGCGTGACGCCTCGCGGAATAGATAGCAGCTCCTGCCATACGCGCCGCTGAAATGCGGTGGCTTGCACATCCACGGGCAGGTGTCCGCTGGGCGTTTTGCCTTCGATGCGGGCCAATACGGAACGCAGCCAGGACTGAAGACCATTAGAATCACGGCGAATTTCCGCATGCGGATATTCTCGATGCAGCGCAGCTTCCAGCCGTGAATCAGAGTCGCCCAGGCTGACCATGGAGATTCCGCGCGGAGTGGCGGCCACTAAGAGGCGGCCGAGCGGAGAAGCCGTGATCGTATAGCGAATGTTCATGCCTGCGCCGCCGCGCTGATAAACGGCGGGTGTCATGCCGAGTGTGGCCGGAGCGTGTTCGTAGAGACGGCTGCTGGAGCTATAGCCCGCGTCGTAGAGTGCGAAAGTCACGTTGGATTCCTTTCTGAGTCCGGACTTGACGGCGCGCAGACGGCACGCCGCAGCATATTGGCGCGGCGTGATGCCAGTGACGCGCTGGAACGCGCGGAGCAATCGAAACGTGCTGAGTCCGGCGCGCGCACTGAGTTCCGCGAGGGTGATTTTTTCATCGAGGTGGGCTTCGATGAAGCGGCAGACCTGCTCGATTCGCGAGGCCAGCGGATCGTTGGACCGCCCGCGAGGATGGCAACGTCGGCATGCGCGAAAACCGGCGCGCTCGGCGGCATCGGGGTCGGGGAAGTACACGGTCAGCCGGCGGCGCGGACGGCGTGAGGGACACGAAGGTCGGCAATAGATTCCCGTCGAGCGGACTGCATACACAAACGCGCCATCAGATCGAGCGTCGCGGGTGAGCACGGAGCGCCACGCCGCCGCGGAAATCAAATGACCGCCCGGTTCCCTGCCAACTTTTTGTGAAATGCGTTTCATATTCAACATGCACCGAGATTAGGTGACACCGCAGTTTAAATCTATCCGGTTCTTGCGTTCAAATTGAATACCGGGGAGCGCGGAGCCACGCGCGAAGTACGCGGGCAACCTCGAAATACGGCCGGGCATCTGTTGCTGCGTTGACCGTCGTGACAAACGCCTGCGTGCTCGCGACGCTTCTCCTGGCGATGCCGGTGTGTGCGCAGGGGACATCGTCACAATCCGCGCAAGCCAAAAATCAAGAAAAGACAAAGACAGATCTTCTGACCTCCGAAAACTCCGCTGCCGATGGTGTGATCGGAAGTATTGAATTCCTGGGGTTGCGGCGGATTCCAGCCACGACACTGCGTACGAAGCTATCTTTGAAAACAGGTGAGCTGGTCGACGCAGCAAAAATCGCGCGCGACGTTCGCGTTCTGGAGGCGATGGGATGGTTCGACTCGGTAAGTGTCGAACTGGAAGAAATGCCTGTGCTACTCGCGCGCATGGCATCGGCCGGCCCAGGGAACGATGACATGTCCGATGTGGCTGTGTTAAGCGGCTCGCCGCTCATGAAACTTATTTTTTCGGTCGAGGAGCGGCCGTTCCTGGCGAAAGTGGACTATCACGGAGGGCAGTTGCTGACGCGCGAAAAAATCCGCGAAGTATTCGTGGCACGCGGGGTGAAACTTAAACTGGCCAGGCCGTGCGACCGAACTGAATTGTGGCGCGCGGCTCGGGCGATGGAAGACGCCTTGAAGGAAATGGGGCATCCGCTCGCAAAGGTACGCGTGCGGCTGAAGGAAATCCCGACGGCAGCCATGCGGGCGACGTTTGTGATCGAAGAAGGGCCGCGTGTCGAAGTGGAAAAAGTGGTGTTCGCCGGCAATGAGGCATTCACGGACCGCGTGCTGGGAAAGCAGATGAAGGAAATCGCGCCCGGCGCGCTGTTGGCCGGATGGCGCGGGAAAACCATTTTATCGCCGGAGCGGCTGGAAAAAGATCTGGAGCGAGTCCGCCAATTCTACCGGAACCACGGCTATGCCGAGGCGCAGACTGGCGAAACACTGGTGGAAATCATGGAGCGCCGAGCGCAGCGATGGTGGCCGTGGCCGGGCAAGACACGCAAACAGGTCATCCACGTAACAATTCCCGTGCGGGAAGGCGTGGCGTACCGGTTGGATCGCTCGAGCGTAGAAGGAGCCAGCGCTTCCGCGCTTCAAAAAGTGGAGCCTTTGTTGGAGCCATTGAAACCGGCAGTTATTTATTCGGAAGAAAAAATTCTGCGAGTGAAGGAAGAATTGGCCCGCGCGGAAATAGCTGTGCGTGCGCGACTGGGACAACCGAAGGTTGAAGTCGAAGCGACATCGCAGCTCAACCGCGAGACCCAGACTATCCGCGTGCAGTTTCGCGTGCGTGAGGCGGCGCCAATCGTGGTGCGGCGAATTGAATTCACCGGCCACAGACGCTTCAGTGATCGCTACTACCGTCGCAGAGTTCTCTTGAAAGAAGGCGAAGAGTTCGATCTGCAAAAACTCGAGCAGGGCTTGGAACAATTGGCCCGCGAGGGCTTCGTGCGTCCAGCAACTCGAGACGACGTAAAGGTAAAGCTCGAC